>NZ_CP166679.1:2581750-2883501 GCF_041320605.1 Arenibacter antarcticus | reverse complement strand
TTTTGTTCCGCCCTGAGCTGAAAAACTTGAATGAGGGTATCCATATTGGAAGCTCCAATCCCCAAACTACAGTCCTGTTGCGCATTTATGGTACACAAAAAACCGAAACCTACAAACATCGAAAAAAATATATTTTTAAACATAGACCCAAAATACTGTTCTAGCTAATATACAACACAAATAATCCTAACTATTTAAACTTTCCCCTTTTTTATTTTTCGCGCCTATCCTCTGTAAAATACAATTCTATATTCCTATGCCCCATAACATCATAATACCCTAAAACAGTACACTAAAGTAATAACATTCCAATTTTAACTACTCCACAATGGTGCTTCCAAAAACTAAATAAACCGTATTTTTGGCAAAACTTAAAATTATGCAACACATTATAGACCGATTTATCAGCTATATTACTATTGATACCCAAAGCGACCCCAACTCCAATACTACACCAAGCACAAAAAAACAATGGACTTTGGCCAATATGTTGGTAAAGGAATTAAAGCAGATTGGAATGCAGGATGTGGTGATAGATGAAAATTCCTATATCATGGCCACCCTTCCTAGCAATATAGATAAAGAAGTTCCTACCATTGGGTTTATATCACATTTTGATACTTCCCCAGATTTTTCAGGTACCAATGTGAATCCACAAATCATTAAAAATTACGATGGCGGTGATATTATACTTAACGAGACAGAGAACATAGTGCTTTCTCCCAGTTATTTTGATGATCTGTTACAATATAAAAGCAACACGCTAATTACTACTGATGGCACTACCTTGCTTGGTGCTGACGATAAGGCTGGAATTACAGAGATTGTCACCGCCATGGAATATTTAATTCAACATCCAGAGATAAAACACGGAACTATTAGGGTTGGGTTCACACCAGATGAAGAAATTGGTAGGGGGGCTCATAAATTTGATGTTGCCGCTTTTGGAGCGGCTTGGGCTTACACGATGGACGGCAGCCAAATTGGGGAATTGGAATATGAAAATTTCAATGCTGCTGGGGCCAAAATAACCATAACTGGAAAAAGCGTACACCCCGGTTATGCAAAAGGAAAAATGGTAAATGCAGTGCTTATAGCCAACGAATTTATCGCTATGTTACCCAAAGACGAAGTGCCTCAAAAAACTACTGGTAGGGAAGGATTTTTTCATGTACATCATTTAACTGGGGAAATTGAACTTGCTGAAATTGAGTTGATCGTAAGGGATCATGACATAACAAAATTCAACCAGCGTAAAGTTTTTTTACAAGAGATTACCGACAAACTAAATGCCACCTACGGCCCCTATGTCACTATAGATATAAAGGACCAATACTTTAATATGCGGGAGAAAATAGAACCTGTAATGCATATTGTGGATATCGCCAAAAAGGCCATGGAAACATTGGGAATCACCCCAATTATAAAACCGATAAGAGGCGGTACGGATGGATCGCAATTAAGTTATATGGGCCTACCCTGCCCTAATATATTTGCAGGTGGACATAATTTTCATGGCAAATATGAATATGTACCCGTAGAAAGCATGCAAAAAGCAGTTGACGTTATCGTGAAAATTTGCGAACTTACCAGTGACATGAATCTAAACACCGATCCAAAAAGTTAAAAAGCCTAAATAGTAGTTAGCAATACATCCGTGAAAATGGAGAAATCAGAAAAAATAGAAGCCTATTATTCAAAAGAACAGACATTTAAACCTGGAATTGCCATTTTAAGGAAATTGGCACTAAAAACAGCGTTGGTCGAAGATTTTAAATGGGGATGTCCGGTCTATACCATAGAGCACAAAAATGTCTTAGGTATTTTAGCCTTTAAATCTTATTTTGGTCTATGGTTTTATAACGGAGTGTTTTTATCCGACCCCAAGAAGGTATTAGAGAATGCCCAAGAAGGAAAAACCAAGGCAATGAGGCACTGGAAATTTACTTCCGACAAGGACATGGATGAAGTTGCCATTTTTAGCTATTTTGAAGAAGCTATTGCCAACCAGAAAAAAGGGAAAGTTTTGATTCCAGAAAAAAACAAGGATGTTAAAATACCCTCCCAGTTGGGTGATGCCTTAAACAACGACCCTTTGTTAAAGGCCAATTTTAATAAACTCACACCGTATAAGCAAAAAGAATACAGCGAATATATTAGGGAAGCGAAGCAGGAAAAAACAAAGCAGTCCCGTTTGCAAAAATGCATTCCTTTAATATTGAAGGAAATTGGACTACATGATGGGTATCGCAAGAAATAACTTGCGGCATACAGTGCAGCCTATCCTCAATACCACTACAAGCCAATAATTTAGATTTCTAATAAGCCTATCCCAAATTACATCCGTATTACAATTTTGGTAATTCCCAGCCATTGTGGTAGTGGGCATTGATCAAGGCATTTGCCTTGTCATTGGAAAATTGGCCAGCATTCTGGTCCCAATAAATTCTGTCCCCAGTTTTAAAGGCAACATTTCCCATGTGGCATACCATAGCCGCATCATAACCAATTTTTAGGGGAGCTTTTAATAGGGAGGCATCCCTAGACTTAACCGCATCGATGAAGTTTAGCGTATGTTTATCCAAACCACTTCCTTGATTTTGTTGTAAAGGAAGGCTTTCCATTCTATCTTTTTCCGCAATTACCTCCCAGCCATTCCTGTCAAGCACTAGGGTTCCATTATTCCCAATAAAAGATATACCATGATTGCGACCATAATTTCCGCCATCAATACCAGTGGCGTGTTCCCATAAAATAGAAAAATCATCGTATTCATAAACCGTTTGCAGGGTGTCTGGTGTTTCCGCAGCATCGTCTGGGTACGCAAATTTACCTCCTAGTGCCATAACGGATTTAGGGGTGCTAGCTTTCATCCCATACAGGGCATAATCCATAAGATGTACTCCCCAATCTGTCATTAAACCCCCAGCATAATCCCAATACCATCTAAAGTTAAAATGAAATCTGTTGGCATTAAATGGCCTTTTGGGAGCAGGTCCCAACCACATATTGTAATCTACCGCATCAGGAGCAAGGGTATCCGGTAAAACGGGAATAGATTTCATCCAACCTTGGTAGGCCCATGCCTTTGCCAAACGTATTTGCCCCAATTTCCCGGAATGTACGAATTCTATGGCATCCACAAAATGGGGCTGACTCCGCTGCCATTGTCCAATTTGCACCATACGGTCGCTGGTTTGTGCGGAATGGAGCATTAAATTGCATTCTTCTATAGAATTGGCCAGTGGTTTTTCACAATAGACATCCTTCCCTGCATTTAGGGAGTCTGAAAGCTGTAAGCAATGCCAATGGTCCGGGGTACCGATGATGACCACATCAATATCCTTGTTCTCCAACATTTTCCTATAGTCTTTGTAAAGTGTTGGCTTTTTGAACCCGGCTTTCTGCAGATCGGCTGTTCTTTTATTCAGCACTTCCGTATCCACATCACAAAGTCCCACAATCTGGACTTCGTTTATTTTAAGCATGGAAGTCAGGTCACTAAACCCCATCCCATTACACCCAATTAAACCTACCCCTATTTGATCATTAGGACTTACTTTTTTTCTCATAGCCCCTAACAAGTCCAAAGGAAAAAGGAAGGATGCACCGGCACCCATAGCCATGAGGGAACTGTTTTTTATGAATTTTCTTCTGTTATGAATCATGGTCAATTGGTATTTAGTTACCATGAATATACAAATTAAGAACAAAAAAAGCACCAACTTAAGGTTGGTGCTTATAAAATAGGTATGAAAATGTATTATTTCTTCTCCGGTTCGTTTAATCTTTTGCTCATTTCCATGGAAATAGCAGAACGATCAAATTTAATTTTCCCGGCCATGGTCTCGATTATACATGAAAAATCATTATCGTTCAAGTCGGCTATTTTACCATGCATGCCACTTTTGGTAATTACTCTATCGCCTCTTTTTAATTCGGCGGCAAATTTCTTCTCCTGCTTGTTTTTCTTTCTCTGCGGGGCGATCATAAAAAAATACACCACCACAAACATTAACAAAAGCGGAAGATATGGATATTGTTCTAACATAGGTACTATTTACTTATTTTACTGGGCCTACTGGACCAGCTCCTTTTGGGGTTATAAATGCTTTTATTCTAAGAGTCTCCACACCTGTACCAGTATTGGTTGAAACGGTTATGGTTTTAGTGATCTGATTTTGACCGGCTCCGTTAAACTTAACCAACATCTCACCAGTTTCACCCGGTGCTATTGGTGTATTTTGTGGGTATTCTGGTATAGTACAACCACAACTACTTTTTGCATCGGTAATTATTAATGGGCCATCACCAGTGTTTTTAAATGTAAAAATAGTTTCTTGAGGTGCATTTTGTTCAATTGTCCCAAAATCGTGCTCTACCTTGTCGAATTCCATAACTGGAACTTTTTTGGCAGCCGCATCTCTTTCCGCAGCTACTTCTACATTTGCAACATTGATTTTGCTTGATGCGTTTTCCTTACAAGAGGTAAACACAAGAACAGAAGCAAAACTAAGGGTAAAGAAAAGTCTTTTCATGTTTATTGATTTTAATTTCTTCAAAATTAAGGATTATTTATTTATAAGAGACCTCTGCCCAGTTTATTTAGCTTTCCTTCCTCCTTATATTCCTTCACTAATTTATCTAAGACTCCATTTATAAAAATACTACTCTTTGGAGTGGAGTATTCCTTTGCAATCTCCAAAAACTCATTAATGGTAACCTTTTCAGGGATTGACGGAAAGTTTAGAAGCTCGCAAATTGCCATTTTCAATAATATTGCATCAATATCGGCAATTCGATCTTTATCCCAATTGGGTGTTTTACCCTCAATCTCCTTTTCCCATTGTGCGTTGTTCAACAGGGTCTTTGTCAATAGACGTTTGGCATAGACCATATCTTCTTGATCCTTCAAAAGTTCGGGCAAGAAATAGGACGGGGAACTTTCTATCTTAACCTTTTTAAATAGTTTAAGGAGAAAAGTGTTCACAATTGGAATGTCATCCACCCAAGTTAATTTATCATCCTCAAAATAATCATAGATTTTATCATTGGGGGCTATAATGTCGTTGAAAATAGCTAGAATCAACTTTTTATCCTCCTCATAGGTGTTCTTTGGATTGGACATATATTGGTCATATAGGTCACTTTCCACCACTTCCTTATAAATTATCCTAACATATTCCTCGTTTAGATACCAATTGTTCAATTTCCTCCTATCCAACTCATCCCGCAAGGATAAATTTTCGGAAATCTGTAAAAGAAGCCTATTGTTAAGGAATTTTTCTTTGTTGGGATATTTATCAGACGCGTTTGCCAGATATTTTTTAGAAGATAATTGTACTTGATCCTTCGCCTTCTCATGTACCTCTATAAATAGACTTAACATTAAAAGATAAAGCGTATACATGTTATCTATGCTTACTTTTAAAAATTTTTCTTGTTTATCAAGGGAGTCATCCTTTGACTGGGTCAAAGCATAAATACAC
The DNA here is from genome assembly GCF_041320605.1 of Arenibacter antarcticus. NCBI lineage: Bacteria > Pseudomonadati > Bacteroidota > Flavobacteriia > Flavobacteriales > Flavobacteriaceae > Arenibacter > Arenibacter antarcticus. Next base: position 2,878,012 of record NZ_CP166679.1, on the reverse strand, counting down.
TGCATAACTTTAACCCTAATGTGCCTTCTTGTAAGCATTTCTAAAGAACTTTAATGAAATAAATAATTTTTCGGGTACAAAAATAGGATTATATTTTTTAATCATAACTACCTTTTCAAGTATTATCTTATGCCTTTTATAACATTTGGTTTAGATACAAACAACTATCTTTGGCAAATTACAAACACTAAACTTGATATTCCTGTTTCTGGTCGGATGAAAGAACTTAAACATCTAAACAAATATTTTAAAAAATACGGGTCAAAACTACTTGTCGGTATTTTCATCACTGTAATAGCACGGGTATTTCAATTGATTATGCCTTCCTATGTGAAAAAATCCATAGAAGTGGTTGAAGGTTTCATAAAGGAGGACCTCCTAAAGTCGGAAGCCAAGGAAATGCTAATGGAGTATATTCTCATTATTGTGGGGGCGGCATTGTTATCGGGATTCTTCACCTTTCTAATGCGGCAGACCATCATAAATATATCGCGTTATATTGAATACGACCTTAAAAATGAAGTGTTCGACCATTATCAATTGTTAAGTCTCAATTTCTATAAAAAAAACAGGACTGGAGATCTGATGAATAGGATAAGTGAAGACGTTAACCAAGTGCGACTTTATGGTGGGCCTGCAATAATGTATGGTATTCAGACCTTGACCTTATTTGTTTGTTTGGTGCCACTTATGTTTATAAAAGCACCTACCTTGGCCATGTACGCCCTACTGCCACTACCCATTTTATCTATTTTAATCTATCAGATCAGCAAGGTAATCCATAGGCGCAGCACCAAAGTACAGGAGTTCCTATCCACCTTATCTACTTTTTCCCAAGAATCGTTTTCGGGAATTTCCGTTATTAAAGCCTATGCTTTAGAACCTAAAATAAATCTGGAAATGGAGGCCCTTGCCTTAGAAGGAAAGAAAAAAAGCATGGCCCTAGCCAAGGTAAATGCTTGGTTTTTTCCGTTGATGATCTTATTGATAGGGATCAGTAATATTTTTGTGATTTATGTTGGTGGACAACAGTACATTAATGGGGAAATAGAGTCGATCGGAATTATTGCAGAATTTATCCTCTACGTAAATATGCTGACTTGGCCAGTGGCAGTTGTCGGTTGGGTTACCTCTATAGTACAAAGAGCCGAGGCCTCCCAAAAGAGGATCAACCAGTTTCTTCAAGAACGCCCTAGCATTATCAATACGGCAACAGAAGAAAGTGAAATTGGCGGGAAAATAGAATTCAAAAATGTAACCTTCACTTACGAAGACACCAATATTGTAGCATTAAATGATATTTCCTTTACCATTAACAAGGGAGAAACAGTGGCCATAATCGGAAAAACAGGCTCTGGCAAGTCTACCATTCTTGATTTGATCGCTCGGTTATATGACATTGATTCTGGTCAAATCCTAATTGACGATGTTCCGATCAAGGAATTGAACTTAAACAGCCTACGTAAATCAATTGGTGCCGTTCCCCAAGATGCCTTTCTCTTTTCAGATTCCATTAAGAACAATATAAAATTCGGAAAACAGGATTCCACTGATGAAGAAATCATTGCTGTTGCCAAAAAGGCAGTGGTACATCAAAATATTATGGGTTTCACTCATCAATATGAAACCGTGTTAGGCGAAAGAGGCATCACCCTGAGTGGCGGACAGAAACAACGAGTCTCTATTGCCCGCGCTCTATTAAAGGATCCGCAAATTTATTTATTTGACGATTGCTTATCGGCCATAGATACAGAAACAGAGGAGAAAATTTTAAATCAACTTAAAAATGAATCCAAAAATAAAACTACCCTAATCGTTAGCCATCGGGTGTCTTCTGCGAAAAATGCGGATCGAATTCTAGTGATTGAAGATGGTAAATTAATACAGCAAGGTACGCATGAGGAATTGAATTCTACAGATGGTTACTACAAGGCGCTGTATACTAACCAACTTTCTGAGAAAGAAAAATAGAAAAATGTTGTCCAATTAGGTTTTTTTTTTCACATTTGACATATATATGTATGTAAATTAACAATAGACTAGACGAAATGAGCGAAAAAGATTTAATGGATCAAGAAGAGATTTACTCGAAGGTATTGCGAGCTGGAAGAAGAACTTATTTTTTCGATGTTAGGAGCACTAAGGCAGGAGATTATTATTTAACCGTTACAGAAAGTAAAAAATTCACCCATGATGATGGTTCCTTTCATTACAAAAAACACAAGATATACTTATACAAAGAAGATTTTACCGCCTTTAAAGAGAACTTGGACGAAATGATGGATTATATTATCGATGCCAAAGGAGAAGAAGTAATTTCTGAACGTCACCAAAAAGACTTTAAAAAGGAAGAATTTGGGGAAGATTCCTCTACTACCTCCACGGATAGCTTTACTGACGTAAGTTTTGATGATATTTAATTTTAAGTTTCTTAAACAAACTCAAACGGTCCTTACATATAGGGACCGTTTTTAGTCGTATACCCTTCGAAATCCACAATACCATCTTGCCTAATTGCGCTAGCAGTTACAATAATCCTTATCAATATCCCGAATACCAACTTTTTAGTAGCCCTATTTCCAAGAAAATCTAAGGTTTATCAAAAAGAACCCTTACACTCCCCGTACAGCGTTGTGTTATAGGTCCTATAATTGCATTTATGCCAACCTTATTTTAAAGCGATTAGATTTAGCACCCTCTAGCTGCTCTTAAATGCCATATATTTCGGCAAATCCAATAGATACTTCTCAAGAAATTGAAACGGAAGCCTTATGGTGCCTTTCTTAAAACCTAAGGGCGACCGGAAATGCTAGCTCCAAGCAACTTTATCAATAATAAATTAAGTAAAAGATGAATACCTCCTATTGAAAGAGCCAATGCAATACCGGTAAAATACCATAATATTAAGGTTAATAAAAGATAATATCCCGGGAAAAATAATAGAAAAACCATAAATCTCACCGTACTCAAAAATTCTAATTCCTTTACTTTTGGACGTATAACCATAGACCATATTAAGATAATCGGGAAGTTAACAAGGGCAATTAATGCCTTTAAGACCCCATAACCCATAGAGATTTCCCCTTGGGGATAAAGGGTATCACTTAATTGACATTCATGTTTTAAAAACTGGTTTGCTGTCTCGGGACAGGAAAAATCTATCCCTTGCCCCTTCAATTTGGCTACAATTTCATCATGGTCCTTTACATTTTCAATATGCGTGGTAAGTTTGGACAATTTTTGGTGAACTTCCTTTTTTAAACCATTAACCGAATGAACTAGTGCCTCTCTGTCATAGAAATCCAACACCCGGATATCCTTACCATAACATACCGACACTAGATCCGGGAATGCTGCTGCGTCCACATAATTCATTCCTACTGGAACCAAGCGAATATCTAAGAGTGGATTATCTTCCAAGGCAGCGAACAAAAAACGGGTAAACCCTTTACTTAGTGGTCGCACTCTCCGTTTTAAGGAATGGTTTCCTTCTGGAAAGATAAGAATAGCCTCCCCTTTTTGCAACAGCTTACTGCATCGGTCAAAAACAGCGGCGTTTTCTTTTAAAGACTCCTTGCCATCCCTGATCCTATAAATCGGAATCATTTGCAAGAATTCAAAAATCCTCTTAAGTATCGGGTTTTTAAAGACATCAGATCTAGTGAGAAAATATATCTTTCTTGGACCATGTGCAGCCACCAACAACGCATCAAGCAGTGCATTCTGATGATTGGCCAAAAAAAGGAGCGGTTTATCCTTGGGAATATTCCCCAAACCGTTTATAGAAATCTTGGAAAAATAAATCCATAACGACGATCTAATCCATAACCGGATCAAAAAATATCCTAATTTTCTCAAACCAATTCCTTTTTATCAATAGGTTTAACCCCCCAAAAACTAGCCAAAGCCAATCCCGAAATTAAGTGCCATATTCCCCAAAACGCAGCTAAAAGCGCCATACCTCCCATCCCATCAAAGAAAGTGAAGATCAACAGCAATCCAAGACCAGAGTTTTGAATCCCAGTTTCAATAGCTATAGTCCGTTTGTTTATTTGGGAAAGCCCCATAATACTGGCAAAGGAATACCCGGTTACAAATGCTAGGAAATTATGGATGATCACTATCCAAAATACATAAAACACATAATCCATAAAAATATCCCTGTTGTTGTACAATGCCACAAATATTAGGGCAACAAAGAACAGTAGGGATACAACTTTTAAGACTTTGGCCATTTTAGAAGCCCATACGGGCCTTAGCTGATTAAAGTACATTCCAAGAACGAGGGGCAACCCCAACAACAAGCCTACCAATTTCACCATTTCCCAGGGTGATATGGCCACTTCCTTTAAAATAGTCGCAGTAGGGCCATAAAGCGAACCCCAGAATTGAAGGTTAAGCGGGGTCATCACCACTGCCAACATAGTAGCCACTGCCGTTAAACTTACGGATAAGGCGGAATTTCCTTTTGCCGTATGGGTGACAAAATTAGAAATATTACCGCCGGGACATGCCGCCACCATAAACATACCAAGAGCAATACTTGGTATAGGTGTCACAAGCAACACCAAAATATAACTAACAGCTGGCAATAGTACAAACTGACTTAGCATTCCCACAAAAAGCGGTTTCGGTTTGCGCAACAAGCGCCTAAAATCGTTGAGGGAAATATCTAGCGCTATCCCGAACATTACCAATGCAAGGGCTATATTCATTACCCAAAGTGATTCTTCGGTAAAATCTATGTGTAAATTATCTAAAGTATTAATGGTCAAATATTAAGAAATTTTAAGTCCGTTGACGACCTTGATCTCAGGTTGTAACAAAATCACATCGGCCCCATCAACAGCCCCCAATATAAGACATTCACTCATGAAATTTGCAATTTGTTTCTTGGGAAAATTAATGACAGCAATTACCTGTTTCCCCACAAGGTGATCCTTGGAATATCTTGTGGTTATTTGTGCCGACGATTTTCTAACTCCCAGATCGGGGCCAAAATCGACCAGAATCTGATAGGATGGATTTTTGGCTTTTGGAAAATCAGAAACTTCAATAATGGTACCTACCCGCATTTCTATTTTGGTAAAATCTGTCCAGCTAATGGTTTCGCTCATCTAATTATTCTAAGTTTATCAATAATTTCTTTGGATACATTCCCCGAATAGGCTCCATAGGCATCTACCAAAAGGCCCTTATCCCCTGCTTTGGTCTCTATGACATACAACACCACATTGTCATCCGGATTGCTCATTCCTTCGAAGCGGTAATATTTAACCACATTAAACTCTTGTGCCCGGTGCATACGCTTCAGCCTTTTGTCCTCCACTCCTTTTTCACATAGGTTTAAATCTTGAGTATACCCTGCTCCTTTTAGATCTGTAATAGCCTCCGATAATGTTGTATATGAATTTTTCATTTTCCCCTAATTTAATTCGCATATTTAAGATAGTTATTGTCATTTTCAAATACAAATAAATTTAACTACTTTTAGCCTTAATCACAATATTACAGCACAAAGTAAAAACACATCCCATGGCCAATACTCCCAGCAATATGTTGCCTTTAGGTACTATTGCACCAGATTTTAATTTATTAGATACCTCCCTAGAAAAAAATAGTACGCTACACGAGTTAAAGGGATCTGTAGGTACGGTAATTATGTTTATCTGCAACCATTGTCCATTTGTTAAACATATTAATCCCGAACTGTCAAAAACAGCAATTGAATTTCAGGCCTTAGGAATTTCATTTATAGGAATTTCTAGCAACGACGTGGAAAACTATCCGCAGGATGCCCCCCACTTGATGAAGTTGATCAGCAAGGAGAAAAATTACACTTTCCCTTATTTATATGACGAAACACAGGAAGTTGCCAAGGCCTACGATGCCGCATGCACCCCAGATATTTATTTATTTGATGCAGATTTAAAATTGGTATACCGTGGTCAGTTTGATTCTTCCCGGCCAGGAAATGGTTTAGCGGTAACTGGTGCTGATTTAAAAGCAGCGATGAACGATCTGCTCAATGGTTCAAAAATTAATCCCGATCAAAAACCGAGTATCGGCTGTAATATAAAGTGGAAAACTGCTTGATAGGTCACCACATCGCAATCGCCCTTTATTAACCCACCGTTTTTTTTTGGAGGCGTAATAAAAGCCAAGCGTATTTTGTATCTATTAGGATGCACTGATCTAGTTAATATCTACGTTTCAAAAATCCACCTCCTAAAACCGGCTGTTTGTTTTACACGGTATACATTTACCAACCGTTTCGTTCCTTTAGTCCACTGATATGCGCCAAATGATGGTTTCCATGCCATGCATACCGGCCAATATTTTCCATGAGGCTTACCTCAACATTACCCTTTGGATGAATGTACACTCTGGCTAGATCCTCTTTGGTTAAACCTCGTAATAGAAACACCAATTTTACATGAAGTGCTTTTATATAATCCAATGACATATCTATGGGTCCCAATCGGGCGTCAAACAGGTTGCTCCAATCTTTTTCTTGATACGCCTTAATCACCGGTTTGTCCTCGGTAAGCATCCATTTAAATCGAGTATAGCTATTATGGTGGCTGTCTCCTATATGATGGACTACCTGCCTAACTGTCCACCCTCCTGAACGATAGGGGGTGTTTAATTGCGACTCCGTTAATGGGCGTACCAAATCTTCTAAACGAGAGGGTAATGCCTCCAATTCAGAAATCCAGTCCGACACAATAATATCATCTACCGTATGCGTATAAACAAAATGCCCTATCGGGTATCTTAGTTGTTCTAATAATTTTTCTTCCATTCTTTATAATTAATAAAAACGATTCTATTTTAATTTTAAAATTGTAAAACCATACACCAAGAAATGTCAACTTCCGAAAATTGGCATCAACGCAATCAATTTATTTTTACACATTTTCCCTACCCTATCAAAATTAGCATTAAAATACAATACTTTTTAATACTTTTTTAACCTTTTATAAAAGTCAGATCAATTATAATCTACTAATTTTATAGGATATTAATTTTAACTAAAATCACTAGAAAATGGCAACAATACGATTGGGCGATTTGGCCCCTGATTTTACGGCGGACAGCTCCGTTGGAATGATTAATTTTTATGATTATTTAGGTGACGGATGGGGAATCTTATTTTCACATCCTGCAGATTTCACACCTGTATGTACTACAGAATTGGGGGCAGCTGCAAAGTTTAAGGGCGAGTTTGATAAGCGAAATGTAAAAATGATGGCACTTAGCGTAGATGGTGCCGTATCGCATGCAGAATGGATCAAGGATATTAACGAGACACAAAACACAACCGTAAATTTCCCGATTATAGCGGATGAGGATAAAAAAGTATCGACTTTGTACGATATGATACACCCCAACGCGGATAACAATTTAACCGTTCGTTCTGTATATATTGTTGCACCAGACAAAACCGTTAAATTAATCATCACTTATCCTGCCTCTACCGGCCGTAATTTCCACGAGCTTTTAAGAGTTATAGATTCGCTTCAATTAACCGCTTACCATAAGGTGGCCACCCCTGCAGATTGGAAGCAAGGTGAAAAGGTAGTAGTGAGTCCAGCTATCAGTACCGAGGATGCTAAAAAACTATTCCCAAAAGGTGTAGAGGAGATAAAGCCTTATTTACGACTTACTCCACAGCCAAATATTTAATTGTCTTGCGCATAGCGCACCGATTACATAAAGCAAAACCTTCCAATATGGAAGGTTTTGTTTATTTACAACCATTCTTTCTATTATTCAATTTTGTTTAAGATCTCATTATACAAACGAAATGTCACAAAACATATGACAGCCAACTAAGACTAGGTAAAACCCTTATAAAACAGCTATTTAGCAATAAAGTAATGGACGATAATATGAGAAAATTAAATATAACTATCAAAAAATCATGTTGTTAAACAATTATGTCCTATATTTGCATCTAATATAATTTTTTTAATTTTTTATAATGAATAAAGGAACAGTAAAATTCTTCAATGATTCTAAAGGTTTTGGATTTATCACTGAAGATGGCTCAAGCGAAGATCACTTTGTACACATTTCTGGTTTAATCGATGAAATTCGTGAAGGTGATGTTGTAGAATTTGAACTACAACAAGGTAAAAAAGGATTGAACGCGGTAAACGTGAAAGTGATTTAATAATTACGATACAACTTTTTTTTAAAGATAGAAGCCCGTCCAATTGGATGGGCTTTTTTATTTGCCATTGGCTACTTACTGGTGTGCATCTATACATATGTACACCATTTATGCAGGAAACATCTTAATTATAATATTTAATTAATTTTCACGCAACCAATCAGCAAATTTCACATCTACACTAGTATATATATAAATACCCCCTTTTAAATTTTAAAAGAACATATACTATGACTACCTTTTTCACTATCTTATTATCCCTATTGGTAATTAACGTTGCGTTATTGGTACTAAGCCTCAACAGACCTAAACGACAATAAACTAATGTCCATTTTTTATTCCCTAACCTCTTTCTACAATAAGGAACTTTTCCTTTTATTTTTAAGATAGGGTGATGGGCGAAACAGTATTTTACTAAAGACACTTTCGGCAAGCAACCGCTATAGCCAACTATTGGGAGTCCCTCACCAACCTAGGTAAGAACTGCCCCATTCCCACAAAACTATTGAATGCAAAAAGGCCCTAATTTCTTAAGACCTTTTACTTATATTAAAACATTCTTATTGTATTAACTAACTCCCATAAGTTCTACATCAAAGATAAGGGTAGCATCAGGAGGAATAACCCCACCTGCACCAGCACTACCATATGCCAAAGGTGATGGAATCACAAATCTCGCCTTATCACCAACCTTTAAAAGCAGAATGCCTTCATCCCACCCTGGAATTACCTGTCCAACTCCTAATTCAAATTGAATAGGCTCTTTCCTCTTATAGGAAGAATCAAAAACCTGGCCGTTTAACAAGGATCCCTCGTAGTGTACAGATACATTCTCGCCACTTTTAGGAGTAGCACCATTCCCTTTTTGAATAATTTTGTACCTAAGTCCGCTTTTGGTTTCTTCAAATCCGGCTGCCACCTTATCCAATTCCTTAGCCAATTTTTGTTTTTCTTCTACCAATCTTTTTTCCCTAGACCCTTCAAAAGTTCTAAAGGCTTCGATTGCATTCCAATTCTCGGCATCGGCACCTATCCGCGCTATGGTTAAACTTTCAATCTTATCCCCTTGTGCAATACTATCCACTATATCCTGACCTTCCACAACATGTCCAAAAACAGTATGTTTATTATCTAACCACGGAGTAGCAATATGGGTTATAAAGAATTGTGTCCCGTTAGTACCGGGTCCGGCATTTGCCATGGAAAGTACTCCAGGGGCATTATGGGTAAGTTCTGGATGAAATTCATCATCAAATTTGTAACCACCGTCCCCTGTACCTGTTCCTAGTGGACATCCACCTTGGATCATAAAATCTGGAATGACCCTGTGGAATTTTAATCCATCATAATAAGGTTTTCCTTGAGCTTTAACGCTATTTTCCAATGTACCTTCCGCCAAAGCAACAAAGTTACCTACCGTACCAGGTGTTTTATCATGGGTAAGTTTTACCAATATATCTCCTTTCGAAGTATTGAATTTTGCATAAATTCCGTCTTGCATATCGCTGTTTTTTTGTGAGGAACAAAGGTACTATTTTGTTTTGGAGTATAAAATAGTTAACGTTTTCAATAGAAATTATTCTTTAACAAAGAAAAGGGAGCCTTTAGAGCTCCCCTTTACATTCCAATATCCTACAAAATTACCAGATTCGGATCCTATTTTTAGGCTCCAAATACATATCATCTTCGGCTTGTATATCAAAGGCTTCATAAAAAGCATCTATATTCTGTAGCGGCTGTGTAGCTCTGTATCTTCCAGGAGAATGCGGATCTGTCTTTACTTGGGTACGAAGGGCCTCATCTCTGGATAGGGTGCGCCATATGGTTGCCCACGACATAAAAAATCGCTGTTCTGGAGTAAATCCATCAATTTTATCTGGTCTTCCATTTTTTTCAAAATACTGTTGCAGACCATCATAGGCGCCCAACACACCTCCGAGATCTCCAATATTCTCACCCAAGGTAAATTTACCATTTACAAATACGCTATCTAACACCTCAATTTTATCATATTGGTCAGCAAGTGCAGTACTACGGTCCGTAAACCTAGACAAATCTCCTTCGGTCCACCAGTTTACTAGATTTCCATTAGCGTCAAATCTAGAGCCACTATCGTCAAATGCATGTGAAATCTCATGCCCTATGACGGCACCGATTCCACCGTAATTTACCGCATCATCTGCCAGATAATCATAAAATGGAGGCTGTAGAATAGCTGCCGGAAAAACAATCTCGTTATTCATAGGATTAAAATAGGCATTCACCGTTTGTGGAGACATTCCCCATTCCGATTTGTCAACAGGCTCTCCTATTTCGGAAATATTTTTAGCATTCTCCCACTTTTGCACGGCCATCATATTGCTAAAATAACTGTTGTCCTTTGTAACCTCCATGGTAGAATAATCTTCCCACTTATCAGGGTAGCCAATTTTAACGGTGAATTTGTCCAACTTCTCTATCGCTTTTAGCTTAGTAGAATCGCTCATCCAATCCAATTTTTTTATACGGGTCTGAAAAGCAGATATAATATTGGCAATCATGGTTTCAGCTTTTTCCTTGGCTTCAGGAGGAAACATTTCATCCACATATAATTGACCTAAAGCTTCGCCAACCGAACTGTTTACCGCCGCCAATGCTCTTTCATCCGCGGGTCTCTGTTCCTTATCTCCCCTTAAATATTTGCTGTAAAACTCCCAATTGGCATTTTCTATAGGGGTACTAAGTTTTGAGGCGGCACTATTAAACGTATCCCATCGCACCAACGTTTTAATATCTTCCAAAGAGTTACTTTTCAAGAACTTATTTAATGCCTCTAAATATTTAGGCTGAGTCACCAGAAGTGTATCCATTTGCTTTTTTATCTCCATATCGGACATCAATTTTTTAATGTCCCATGCGGGTAAAAGCGCTTGCGTCTCGGCAATTGTTTTTGGATTGTTAAAGTTTCTGGCATCCCTGCTTTCCACCTTATCTAATCTTGGTTCTGCCAACGCAGTTTCCATGGCCAAAATTTTTATAGCCGAAGTCTTTGCTACAGTTTCATTATCTCCCAAGAACTGAAGCATTTTGGTTATGTAGTTTACATATTCTTCCCGGATTTCCTTAGATTTGGAATCCTGGTCTAAATAAAAATCACGATCAGGCAAACCTAATCCGTTAGGAAAAATATAGGCCGCATTCATCTCGCTATTGTTAAGATCCGGAGAAGCACCAAGACTTATAAATGGAGAATTGGCAGCTGGATCCTTGACCAGCAAGGTTTGTAATTCCGTCAAGGATTTAAGATTTGCTATAGCATCCAAGGTTGGTTGTAAGGGAGTAAGCCCCATTACATTGCGAGAAGTGGTATCTAATTTAGAATCGAATACAAAAAGTGCCTTTGCTTGGTCCGTATCATCGGCATATGTACCACTTTCTTTTGCCTTGGCTATAATTTTAAGCACATTGTCATCCGTAGACTTCCTAAGCACACTAAATCCGCCCCAACTGGAACGGTCATCTGGAATTTGGGTATTCTTCATCCAAGTTCCGTTTACATAATCGTAAAAATTTGTTTTTGGACTTACCGTAGTATCCATATTTGCCAAGATGATGCCTCTTGGAGCTTCCTTTTCTGTGTTGGTAGCTCCCTCTTTACAAGAGTTCATCACCGCAATACCAAGTACTGCAATTAATAACTTATTTTTCATTTGAGTTGTTTTTTCTGTCCCCAAAATTAACCAAAATGATTAGATTGGGAATTAGTTATTTAATTACTTGAAGCGACCGTTCCATAGGTATCAAAAAGATAAACCAAACTGGCCATCGCAGCTGCACCAAGTTCCAATTCTCGTTTATTAATGTGCTGAAAGGTATCGTTTTCCGAGTGATGGTGATCAAAATAGCGTTGGGAATCTGGTCGTAAACCAGCGAGTACAATATTGTCATTTTTTAACGGGCCAATATCAGCGCCACTTAAGCCCTGTTCAAAAAGGTGTACCATATAGGGTTCAAACAATTTTTTCCAACCCAGTAACTGTTCAAAATTCCCCTGATTACTTTCAAAAGTAAAACCCCTTGGTGTAAATCCTCCGGAATCACTTTCTAGGGCAAAAATATGATTCTCATTACCCTTTCTCGATTCGGATGCGTAGGTGGCACCACCTCGCAGTCCATTTTCCTCGTTCATAAACAAAACAACACGAATAGTTCGTTTTGGTGTGTAACCAGTAGCTTTCAGCAAACGCAACACCTCCATACTTTGGACGCTCCCAGCGCCATTGTCATGAGAACCATCTCCCAAGTCCCAGGAATCTAAATGCGCACCAACCACTAAAATTTCATCGGGATAAGTGCTCCCCTTAATCTCCCCAATTACATTAAAGGAATCCACATCGGGCAAGGTTTTACAATGTTGCCTAAAAAAGAACTTTATATCGGGGTTCAGTTTTAGGGATGTACTTAGCAATTCTGCTCCATTGGTGCTAATGGCAGCGGCAGGAATCCTTTTTTCAAACGGAGTATCCCCGTAACTCATGGCACCGGTATGAGGAAAGTCATCCAAACGTAAATTCAACGATCGCACGATTACCCCTATAGCGCCATATTTGGACGCCTCCGTTGCCCCCGAATACCTTTGGTCAACTGCAGCTGCATATGCGTCCATAGTATTTAAAATAGTAGGATCCATGGGCTTGTTAAAAAAAACAATCTTCCCTTGAATTTTAGTTGTCCCCAATGCTTTTAGCTCTTCAATGCCCCTTACCTCTATGACATTTGCCTTTATACCACCCATTGGGGTAGCTACAGAGCCTCCAAGGGCACGGACCGGAACATTATTGGTAAATCCAGCGCTACTTTCCAGATAAGCAAATTCGGGAATTCCCCTCACCCATTTAGGCACTTTCACTGGCTGCAACCAAACCTTGTCTAATCCTAAGGAGTCTAAAATAGATTTGGTATAACTCACCGCTTTTTCCGCTTGAATAGACCCAGAGAGTCGGGCTCCTATTTGATTGGAAAGGTAGTTTAGCCAGGTATATCCCTTACCATTGGATAGTGCTTCCTCGTAGATTTCCTGTATTTGTTTTTGGTCTTGTTGTTGCGCCTGGATCGGCATGGCTAAAAATAATGCTACTACCAAAAAATATTTCATTCGCTTTCCAATTGTTTTTTATATGCATCTAAATTAGCCTTTATTTTTTCATCCAGTTCCGGTTCCTTTATATCTTGGTATTTTTTTAACTCTTCCAATAATACGGAAGCTACAATTACCCGGGCCGCCTTTTTATTATCCGCTGGAACCACATACCACGGGGCATGGGATTTTGATGTTTTATTGATAGCTTCTTCATAACAGACCTGATATTTATCCCAGAGAAGACGCTCTTTTAAATCCCCTGGAGAGAATTTCCAATTCTTTTTCTTTAATGCCAATCGACGCAATAATCGCTTACGCTGTTCCTCTTTGGACAAATGGAGGAAGAATTTAAAAATAATGGTCCCATTTTCAGCAATATGACGTTCAAAATTATTGATCTGCTCAAAACGTTTGTCCCAAAATGCTTGATCAATGTCTGGCACCGCGTGTATTTCAGGGATATTTTCACCCAATATATATTCTGGATGCACTCTTGTCACCAATACATTCTCATAGTGGGTACGATTAAAAACACCGAATTTACCTTTGGCAGGCAATGCTATATAGTGCCTCCAAAGATAATCGTGCTTGAGTTCCAAATCCGTGGGTACCTTAAAACTGTGTACTACCACCCCTCTTGCATTAAAGTCTTTGAATACTTCACGTATCAGGCTGTCCTTTCCAGCAGTATCCATCCCCTGTATACAAATGAGAACACTGTATTTGGCATGAGCATAGAGGGTATCCTGAAACTCACCAAGCTCTACCCTAACATTTTTTAATTCCTTTCTCAACTTTTTATTGGATGCTTCGAAATCGTCCCTAGTAGGAATTGAATCCAATTGAACATCCTTGGTAACCAAATAATTCTCTGATGCAATTTTTTTCATGATTTTTGATTAGGGCCCAAAAATTGAGCGATTAGAATCATGAAATATATGAAAATAATAACTTGATAAAAGATACATTGTCAAACTACAGATGATGAATCCCTACTATTAACCTGGTAAAAAACCTTCAACCGCTTAAAAATTATCTCCCAAAATCAAGAAATCCCATATACCACCGACTCCTGAAACGACATTTTATGCAGTATAAACCCTAAAAAACAGGTCTTGGTCGAAAAAACAAGGTCCATCCCAATCTGTAAGAGTATCTTTACAATGTTGATTACCCAAGTCGAACAGATTACAAAAACCTACGTTATGAGAACTACCTTTCTCCTTCTTTGTGGATTGATCCCTTTAGTTTTTGCATCTTTTAAATCCAGCAAAGCATGTCTCTATGCTGGTTCCAATATCGAGTTTATCCAAACACAAACCAAAAAAGCAATTACTACAGAAGATTTAAACCTCGCTAAATATTTTGCGTATAAGGCTATAAATGCCATTGAAAAATCCAGATCCCAATTAGCGGATTGTGGCTGCGAACAAGCTACGGGTCTTATAGATGAAGGGGCTGATAATTTAAAGCTCGCTACAAAAGCAACCACTATAACAAGCTCAAGAATCTTGTTAAAAAAGGCGTTGGACTATACTATTGGGGGTTCAGAAGCATTAGAACAACACGACTCACACAACAGCAGATATAGTAATGACCTCTTGGCATTGAATACCACAGAATCCATTGCAGAGAAAAAGGCTATAAAAAAAATTAACACCAAGGAATTGGAAAAAACGATAGATAAATCCCTAAAACGGTTTAAAGAATCTATGGACCAGGTGGTAATCTCTGTAGATTGCAAGGAAGCGTACAACTATGCCAAAAAGGTTTTCACACTTTGTGAAAAGCAGTTATTACTACCCAATCTAAGCGAGGGGAAAAAATACTATAACTTAAAAACCAAGGAAATTGCGGCCCAAGCCTTACGGGATATTGGCGATTGTGACGAATAACAACCTTTGGTATTTCCCAAAATCACCAGGTATAGTCTTTAAATAGCCTATTTCTCCTCACTATTTAGTAGGGATACCCTATTTACTGGCAAACATTTTCACATCCTCCTCGGTAACCTCATTGTTGCCCAATATAATTAATCGTTCCACTACATTCCTTAATTCACGGATATTCCCGGTCCAATCATACCCCTGCAGAAGCACAATTGCCTTTTTAGAAAATGCTTTTACAGCGCTCCCATGCTCTTCCGCAATTTTTTTCGCGAAATACTCAATAAGCAAAGGAATGTCTTCCCGTCTTTCATTTAAGGCCGGAACCTTTATTATTATAACCGCTAACCTATGGTAAAGATCTTCCCTAAACCTCCCCTCGGAAATTTCTTTTTTAAGGTCCTTGTTTGTTGCTGCCACAACCCTTACATCGACCTTTATATCCTTGTCCGACCCCACACGGGTAATTTTATTTTCTTGCAACGCTCTAAGTACTTTTGCCTGTGCGGATAAACTCATATCGCCAATTTCATCCAAAAATATGGTACCGTTTTGGGCGGCCTCGAACTTACCGGCTCTATCTTTTATAGCTGAAGTAAATGCACCTTTTACATGCCCAAATAATTCGCTTTCGATCAGTTCTGATGGAATGGCTGCGCAATTGACCTCAATCATCGGGAAGGCATTACGGTCACTTTTTTCATGGATCCAATGGGCAACTAATTCCTTTCCAGTACCGTTAGATCCTGTAATAAGTACCCGAGCGTCTGTTGGGGCTACTTTTTCTATAATTTCCTTCACCATAGAAATTTCTGTGCTATCCCCAATCATTTCGTAGTTTTTACTAACTTTCTTCTTAAGGATCTTATTCTCTACAACAAGCTCCTTTCGATCAAGCGCGTTGCGTACTGTAGTCAAAAGTCGATTTAAATCTGGTGGTTTGGAGATATAATCGAAAGCGCCCATACGCATGGTATTCACTGCCGTATCCAGGTCTCCATGTCCAGAAATCATGATAAACGGTATTTCAGGTTTTATTTTTCGAACCGTTTCCAATACTTCCACCCCGTCCATTTTCGGCATTTTGATATCGCATAGCACGAGGTCATAATCGTCCTTTTTAATAGCTTCTAGCCCCTTTTGTCCGTCTTCCGCTTCTTCTACGATATAGCTATCATTTTCCTCAGATAGGATTTTCATCAACACCCTCCTAATCGCAGATTCATCTTCAATTACCAATATTCTAGCCATAGTTCTAATTTAAATTCCTATTCTAAAGCCAGTTCTAAAATAAAAACTGGGTTCGTCATTCAATGTAAAAATATCATTTCTTTCCTGATCTCTTAACACACCATCCTGAAACAAAGTATGTCCAATATATCCATAAAGGAACATATTTTTGGCCAAGGTATGTTGATATCCGAAGGTTACCAAAGCTGCAGAAGTGGATATGGAGGAAGCCAAACCAGAATCTGAACTAATGACGGAGCTTTGAAGGTTTACATAATAACCATCCAAAATAAACTCTGTCTGTAACATATGTTTCTCGTTAAAGTGATACTTAACGCCACTTTTAGGTGCACCTACCACATAGGACCAATTGGGATGGAACCGTTTTTCATAGTAAATTATAGGCAACGGTATTCTTAAGGCCACCGTAGAATTATAGGCAATCCCCAATACCAACCGCGTTGGTTTATCGGCCAGTGGCCGGTCTAAAATGGCCCCCACGGTAGCATTAATAGATACATCCCCTTTTTCTAAGGGATTGTTAAGGGTGGAGGATAAACGGGGAGTAAGCACTCCTACCAAACGCCAATCCGCATTGTATTGGTACACATAAGCCATATTTAGATCCAATACGTGAAAATAATCTTTAATCTCATCATTGAATGGTTCGCCCCTTAATAAATCGAAGGCAATCCTATTGTACTCTGCCCCTATAATGATATTATCCTTTTCCCGAACCTTAATCGGGACATTGACCACCAATTTTACACGGGACAGCTTGGCGTCGGCACTATTCCTAGGCATTAACATATACTCTAACCTAAAAATATCGGGCGTTTGTGCGGATACAAAGCTAAAGGACATAATAAATACTATGGCAATAGCCAGCCTCATCAATTTAATTCTTAGTATCATCATTAATTTCATAGGGTTAGGAAAGATTTTGTGAAAATAAAAAAACATAGCGCTGTGGAAATGGGATGCCGCTATTGTGTTTCCCAAAATCGGCATCTATCTTATGCCGTATTGCACTCTTTAACAGGGGATCCCCATAGTTGTCATTTATAAGTAAATTGAAGGAAACTACAATGGCATTGAGGGTGTCAGCAGCTATGTCTACCGTATCCGTATGCCAAATTTTAAAGGATAGAAATTCCCTGATCTGCATAATTATAGAGGACAATTGATCCATATCAATATTTAAGCCATTTAAACAAATCCTTATAGGAAGGCTTTTTACCGTACATTAATATTCCCACTCTATAAATTTTGGCGGCTAACCATACAATTCCAATAAACGTAATTATCAGAAGGAAAATAGAGGTCGCCACTTCCCAAATAGGCACTCCCCCTTCTCCTATACCACCTGGCAATCGCATAAGCATTACAATTGGTGAGGTTAAGGGAAACAATGAAAATCCTACTGCAATGGGTCCGTGAGGGTTATTAAAGACAGAAAAGAATCCCACATAGATAGCCAGCATCAACGGGAAAATTATAGGTAAGATAAATTGCTGAGTATCAGTCTCATTATCTACTGCAGCACCTATTGCTGCATATATGGAACTATAGATCAAATAGCCCAAAATAAAATAGATGATAAAAAAAGAAATCAGCATTACCCAAGGTATCTTAAATAGCTCATTGGCATACATTTGCATAGTAGTATCTGCGCTGGTCATATACGAAGCCCCTCCAATGAGTCCTGGTGTATTTTCGGAACCTGCGGTAAGCGCAGATGGGTCTATCCCAAAGATTAAAATCAACACTCCGAACAAGATGCTGGCAGAAATAATCCAAATTACAAACTGGGTGATTCCAGCCAGAGAGGTACCTATAATTTTCCCCAGCATCAACTGAAATGGTTTTACCGAGGATATAATAACCTCTATTATCCTGCTTGTTTTTTCCTCAATTACACTTCGCATTACAAACCCACCGTAAATAATGATAAACATCATAATAAGGTATCCAAATCCTCCGCCAATAAAGGCTTTTATTTCATTGATCCCTTTTAGGTTCTGTTCCCCTGAGAATGTGGAAGTATTAATATCAAAACTAACGTCTAACCGTTCAAAATCTGATGCCGAAACGCCTAAGTCTTGCAGTCTTTGCATTCGCAACCTATTTTCAAAAACAGATTCCAGATCAACAACAATGGTAGATCCTGGCGAATCTTTGGTATAGAATGTAGCACCGCCAGCTACCGATTCCAAATCTGATTTATTTGGGATGTACAACAACCCATAAAATCCCATATTAAGGATAGAGTCCTTGGCAGATTGCAACTCTAAATCCTTAAATTTAACAAAGGAGGTGTTATCCGTGGACTGAAAATCCGTTGAAAAATAATTACTTTCGTTCAACACTCCAATGGCCCTAATTTCATTGTCATTCATTTTGGTCAAATAGACAATTAAAGCCACCATTCCTACCATAAGAACAGGACTCAGGAATGTCATTACCACAAACGACTTATTGCGGACCTTGGCTAAATATTCACGTTTAATAATGAGTCCTAGCTTACTCATGAGTGTTGTTTGTTTTGAACTGTTTTAATAAAAATATCATTTGCAGAAGGAATCGTTTCGGTGAAATTATTAACATTGGCTTTTCCTGAAACATGGGACAGAAAAGCCCCTGTGTCACTTGAAGGTAATTTAACTGTAAAATTTAATTGACGACCGTTTTCTGCATACTCCGATGACAATATCTGAAATTTATCTCCTAGATCTTCCAATAATCCATTTTCACTTTGGATACCCAATCCCACTTTAAATATATTGTTTTTGTAAGCATTTTTTATGTCGGCAAGCTTACCGTCCAACAATTTCTCAGATTCGTGGATTAGAGCAATATATTCACAAAGTTCTTCCACGGATTCCATTCTATGGGTAGAGAATATTATGGAAGTACCATTTTCTTTAAGTCGAAGTATTTCGTCTTTGATAAGGCTTGCATTAATAGGATCAAATCCACTAAAAGGCTCATCAAAAATCAAAAGTTTTGGCTCATGTAGCACAGTCACTATGAACTGAATCTTTTGCGCCATTCCTTTGGATAATTCCTGAATTTTTTTATTCCACCAATCCCCTATTTCCAATCTTTCAAACCAATATTTTAGTTTTATTTTCGCCTCAGACTTGGACATCCCCTTAAGCTGTGCAAGATATAGGACCTGTTCCCCGACCTTCATGCTCTTATAGAGACCTCTCTCCTCCGGCAAGTAGCCTATCATAGAAATATGTTTGGGTTCCAGAGGTTTCCCATCAAACAAAATGCTGCCTTGGTCCGGATATATAATTTGATTGATTATACGGATCAGGGTGGTCTTTCCTGCTCCGTTGGGACCAAGTAGACCGTAGATACTGTTTTTGGGAATTTCCAGCGATATTTTTTTGAGAGCTATATGGTTACCATATTGTTTGGTAATCCCGTTAGCGACCAATATATTGTTCATTTCAGCAATTTCCCCAAAGATATATAATTGAAGTAGAAGAGGGAGGTAGGAAAATTATAAAATATTCTTTCCTCTCATTTTTTTACATGTTATAATATCAACTAATCATACGAAACCTAATATGCTTAGAGAAAAAAAACAAGTTCTAGAATATTCTATTAAAAGTTGCACAATAAGAGGATAGCGCATTTTAGCTGGAGCCTTATGGGTTTCACATCATCACAAAACCCACCCGAAAAAACGTTGAGATCCCGCCAAAGGGCGGGATTAGTTAAACCAGCACTACTTCACGCGCTTCTGCGAAGCTTTGAACTATTGGGTTTCACATCATCACAAAACCCACCCGAAAAAACGTTGAGATCCCGCCAAAGGGCGGGATTAGTTAAACCAGCACTACTTCACGCGCTTCTGCGAAGCTTTGAACTATTGGGTTTAACATCAACACAAAACTCACCCGAAAAAACGTTGAGATCCCGCCAAAGGGCGGGATTAGTTAAACCAGCACTACTTCACGCGCTTCTGCGAAGCTTTGAACTATTGGGTTTAACTAAAAAAACCCACCCTTAAAGAATCAAGGATGGGAAAAAAATTGCTATGAAAAAGAAAATATCGGTTTCCCAATATTATCTCAAATATAAGGTTTTAATTTTAAACATATTTTAAGAAAACATATCCTTTACTTTTTCAAAAAAGGACTTATCGGACTTTTCAGGCCTAGGTTCAAAGTTTTCATTATTTTCCATACGCTCAAAGAAATCTCTTTGTTCTTTACTTAATTCTTTAGGAGTCCATACATTTATATGTACCAATAAATCCCCGCTTCCATATCCATTAAGACTTGAAATACCTTTCCCTCTTAATCTAAGAATTTTACCGGACTGAATTCCAGCCTCCAACTTGATCCTTACTTTACCACCAACAGCATCTACCTCCTTGGAGGTTCCCAATACAGCTTCCGAAATACTGATATACAAATCGTAGTGCAAATTGTCTCCTTCCCTCTTCAGGGTTGCATGATCTTCTGTTTCTATGGCTACCAAAAGATCACCAGGCACACCATTTCCTGGGGCATCGTTTCCTTTATTGGGGACCTTTAGCTGCATTCCATCCTCTACTCCGGCCGGAATATTGATACTCACTGTTTCATCAGAAACTTTTAAACCATGTGCATCCGCATCACTTGGCCTAGCATCTATAATCTGTCCACTACCACTACAAGCTGTACACGTTGCAGCAGTCTGCATCCTTCCCAGAATAGTATTGGTAATTTTAGTGACCTGTCCCCTACCTCCACAGGTACCACAGGTTTTATAGGTTACCCCTTCTGCTTGGATTTTTCGTTTTACTTTTATCGTTTTTTCAACACCATTGGCAATTTCTTCTAAAGTAAGCTTAACCCTTATCCTTAAATTACTGCCTTTCACCCTTCTTTGGCCACCTCCGCTAAAACCGGAGAATCCACTAAAGCCTCCTCCGCCAAAGGCACCACCGAAAATATCTCCGAACTGACTAAATATGTCGTCCATATTCATTCCGCCGCCGCCAAATCCGCTGCCACCTTCAAAAGCAGCATGACCGTATTGATCATAGCGTGCCTTCTTATTAGGGTCACTTAGCACCTCATAAGCTTCGGCTGCCTTTTTAAACATTTCCTCAGCCTTGGAATCCCCTGGATTTTTATCCGGATGGTACTCAATAGCTTTTTTACGATATGCCTTTTTTACTTCTGGTGCAGTGGCATTTTTTCCAATGCCTAAAATGTCATAATAATCCTCCTTCATACTCTATATTTAGTTGCCTACGACCACTTTTGGATGACGAATAATTTTATCGCCCAGTTTATAACCTCTCTCAATTACGTCCACAATTTTTCCCTTTAATTTTTTATTGGGAGCGGGAATTTGGGTAATAGCATCATGGATTTCAGCATCAAAATCGTCGCCTTCCTTGACTTCTACATCCAAAAGCCCTTTGCTTTTAAGAGTTTCCTTTAATTTATTGCTTATTAGCGCTATGCCTTGGTACATAGCTTCATCATCAGATTTGGCAATTTCCTTCAAAGCCCTGTCAAAATCATCTATAACCGGCAATAATGACAAAATCACTTCCTGACCAGCCGTTTTAAACAAGT
Source organism: Arenibacter antarcticus (assembly GCF_041320605.1). Lineage (NCBI taxonomy): Bacteria > Pseudomonadati > Bacteroidota > Flavobacteriia > Flavobacteriales > Flavobacteriaceae > Arenibacter > Arenibacter antarcticus. The sequence goes on along the minus strand of NZ_CP166679.1, from coordinate 2,856,007 downwards.
CCATTCTTTCTTTGGAAGTGCGTTTTTTATAGTTTTCGAACTCTGCAAAGAGGCGTAAAAACTTATCTTTTTCCTTGCCTAAATCTTCCTGCAATTTTTCTTCCACACTAAATTCCTCTTCCAATTCCATTTGCTCCTCTACTTCTATTGGAGATGCTGGATCCATTTCCTGTTGATCCTTATTGTTCAAAATCGCATCCTCCATCCCTTCTGTTTTATTTTCCTTGCTCATTTAAAATACATTTATATATATACTTCCGATTTGAAGTGGCAAAAGTACTGCCATTTCTTCTAAAATGTCATAATGTCATTAAAGTTTATAAAAAAAACATCCGCTTGTGGCGGATGAAGTCTTGTGACATATTTTTTGTAAGTTATTTTCACAGGCTAAGACACAAATTTTTCCTGATAGGCTGAGTCTGGGCCACAGTTTTGTTTTTCATTGTAAATTTCCCCCAAGGCCCTACATATATTTGAGTGGATAAAACTATACCCAGTTGCCTCAATTTTCTTACTGCTAACACGCTGACTAGCAAATAACAAATAAGACATTTCCCCTAAAATGAGTTGCATTGCCACTCGTGGAATGTTCGGTAAGAACAAGGGTTTATCCAAAACTTTCGCAATCTCTTTTGTCAACTTGTCATTACTCACTGGGTTGGGGCCAACACCATTGTAGACTCCAGTTAGTCCGGATTCTATTATATGTAAAAATATGTTGGCAAGATCTTGCACATGAATCCAAGATTGCCATTGCTTTCCTGAACCAATAGCTGCTCCAAGATAATATTGTATTGGCTTCGCCATCTTCGGCAAGGCTCCTCCTTCACTGGACATCACCAATCCTATTCTGACTTTGGCCACTCCTATATTCAATTTTTCAAATTTATCCACTTCTTCTTCCCATAGACGGGTGACCTCTCCTAAAAAGCTGTCATCTACCCTCTGCTCATCTTCCCTAAAATAATTGGATGGAGAATCTGGGTAAATACCAATAGCCGAGGCCGATACTATGACATCTATATCATGATCATCCAAATTACCCAAAGCAGTCGCCAACGTCCTCAATGAGTCCAGTCTACTGCTGAGTATTTTCTTTTTGTTATTCTTGGTCCAACGCTGGGCAATACTTGCGCCCGCAAGATTTATGATCGCGCTAACCCCTTTAAAACAATCGGAATCTATTTCGTTTTTAGCTGGATTCCAGTAATACCCTGTATATCCTTCTTTAGATATGATTTTATCTCTTTGGGTGGTTAGATAGTTTACGGAGATCTCTTGGTCCCTGCACAATTTCGCAATTTCTGTCCCCACCAAACCCGTAGCACCTGTAATTAAAATCTTCATAGCCTATTTCTAAACTTTTGATAAAGGTATGGGTTTTAAATCTTGATAGAGTTCTATTTAGTGTAGGTTTAACAATACAACTCCTGTATTTGTTAAGGTTTCCTTAACACGAAACCGACATTACACCTCCTTTACTGCTCGCAGCATCTCTCTTTTTCCAGGAGGACCGGGCAGACGTTCCACTGTAAAACCTACTGTTTGCATGGCTCGTCTTACAGCACCCTTTGCTGCATAGGTAACTAAAACACCCTTTACTTTCAAGGCACGATACATCATGAGAAAGACTTCCTCTGTCCACAGTTCTGGCTGAACTCTGGAACCAAAAGCATCAAAATAGATCAAGTTAAACTTCTCGGAATCAGAGATATCCCTAAAATCCATTTTCCGCTTCAATAAGCTAAAGTTATCCGATATTTTATATGGTGAATTCCAAAGACTTTTGTGCATTTGAAGAAAAATGGATTCAAATTTTTCTACCTTCAATGCTGTACTATAATCTAGTTGAGAATACTCCATCTCGTTAACGGGATATGCCTCTACGCCATCATAATTGACTTCTAAGCCATATTTCTCAGCTTCCAAAAAGGTAATAAAAGCATTAAGACCTGTTCCAAAACCAATTTCCATGATAGCTACCTTCTGATCTTGAAAAAGGGAGAGTCCATTTTTAATAAATACATGATAGGCCTCCTGAATGGCGCCGTGGGTGGAATGATACTGTTCATTCCAGTCCTCTATTTGAATGGTTTTAGAGCCATCCGCAGTTGTTATAATTTTCCTTTTCACCTTAATTTTTTAACAATACCCCATTCGCTACAAATGAATAAGTTTTCTTAGCATCGGTAATTTTGGCAATTTCCTCCTTGGATTTGCCGCCATCCTCCGCGAAGTGAATTTGATCTTCCACACTCACCTTCTCCACAAAAGCCAAACCATGCACCACTACCTCCCTACCCACAATATCCTTAGGCATAAAGAACCCATAATCTTTAAACTTCACCATCACTTCCTGGTCTTCCCCCAATTGTAGTTTCATCCAACACCCTTTAGCTTTACAAACATCAGTGACTTTAGTAGTGAATTTAGTGGAAATGGAATCATTCCCATCAATTTTTTGATATTCCTCAAACATAAATGCGGCGTCCAAAGCACCAGCACTCTCTATCTGGGCACCCAACTGTACAAAATTAACTGTAGTTAGTGTTTCCGATAGTGGCACCATGGATCTTTCTCCTTGCTTACACCCAACAAAGGCCACAATAAATACGATTAAAATGTTAAAATATTTCATTATTATTAGTATTTACAGACACTTCACAAAATTGGTCAATTTTAGTTAAAAAACGAAGTACCACTGCTGTTTATTGCTTAATTTTATTCCGTTAAATTTAATCGCTATGGAAACCATTTCAAATACAATAAAAGTGGAGAAAGTAAAAACCTCCAAAATTGATAAAGTAGATTTTAATAATTTAGCGTTCGGAAAAGTTTTAACGGACCATATGATGGTGTGTGACTTTAAGAATGGGGCCTGGGAAACTCCTAAAATTGTTCCCTATCAACCTATTACCTTAGACCCATCCGCTAAAATTTTTCATTATGGGCAATCTGTATTTGAAGGAATGAAAGCTTATAAGGATGCTGACAAGAATGTTTGGTTGTTCCGTCCACTGGAAAATCAAAAAAGAATTAATATTTCCTCCAAACGCCTTGCCATACCCGAAATTCCAGAAGAACATTTTATGGAGGGATTAAAAGCGCTTTTAAAAGTAGACCATGAGTGGATTCCCACCACGGAAGGAAGCTCCTTATATATAAGGCCTTTTGTTTTTGCTTCTGGCAATGGTTTTCACGCATCTCCAGCAGATGAATACAAATTCATTATCGCTTGCGCCCCTTCTGGATCTTATTTCGCCGGAAAGGTAAAAGTGCTGATTGAAGAAAAATATTCGAGATCCGCCAACGGAGGAGTCGGTTATGCCAAAGCTGGTGGTAATTATGCTGGACAATTTTATCCCACCCAATTGGCAGTGGAAAAAGGATACAATCAAGTAGTTTGGACCGATGATAATACCCATGAATATATAGAGGAGGCTGGTGCCATGAATATTTTCATTCGAATTAACGACACCTTGATTACAAGCCCCACTAGCGATCGAATTTTAGATGGAATTACCAGAAAAAGTCTCCTGGAAATCGCCAAAGACGAAAATATCGCAGTAGCGGTTAGAAAAATAACAGTGAAAGAAGTCGTAGAGGCTTCCAAAAATGGAAGTTTAAAGGAAATGTTTGGTGCAGGTACCGCCGCAGTTATATCTCCTATCTCCACTTTTGGACACCAAGGTCAAGATTACGACCTACCGGAATTGGAAAATAGTTATGCCTCAATCCTCAAGAAAAGAATTACCGACATACAATATAACAAGGCCGAGGATAAATTTGGATGGCGATACCGAGTAAAGGTTTAACACACAGCTTTGCTTTGCCAAGAATTTCTCCTTAAAATAGGAATTTAGTCGAAAAACAAAACCTCAATTTATAAAGTTGATAATGCCACCTCTAATTGAATTAGAAGTGGCTTATTTTTTATTTAAGATTCACACAATACAGGTCATAGTCAATTATTTCTTTAGGATTTCGGAAATTTCTGGCTTAAAGTAATTAGGACCTTTTAGCACTTTTCCATCTTCTCTTAAAATGGGTCTGCCATCCTCCCCTAATTTACTCATATTACTCCTTTGTATCTCTTCAAAAACCTCTTCTATCTTATATTGCATTCCATGCTCCAAAATGGTACCGCATAAAATATAGAGCATATCACCTAGAGCATCTGCCACTTCCACAATATCATTACCATTAGCAGCTTCTAGGTATTCCTTATTCTCTTCATCCATAAGATTGTACCGAAGCTTATTCTTTGCAAGCCCAAGATTTGCCCTAATTTTATCGGAGACACCCAACCCAAATGAGTTATGGAACAATTTTACCGCATCGAGTTTACGTTTCATTTTGTAAATATTTTAGGTTAGATTTGCATAAAAATATAAATATGTTCAGTACGGGACAATTAATTTTTGCCGCTCTTTTTTTTATAACTTTTGTTATTATCACCATATATGCCTATCAAAAAGATAAAAAACTTCACCAAAAGAACTATAAGGGTGTTAAATGGATAGGTCTTTTCTTTATAATCTTCATCCTAATCCTATTTGTCATTAAGTTTAATATAAAAAATTAACAGCTATTCCCCGACCGTGATAAAAATGCAAAATAACACTACAATCTTATCTTTTGTGATACGAGGCATAAGAAAAGTGGTAATTTTGCGTTGTATATCTAAATAGCATGTTTAATGGTCACTTTTTTTAGTATATTTTCGGTTTTGGTTGTAATTAACACGCTTTTATTTTTAGTTAGTTTTAACCACAATTCCAAAAAGAAAGAAAAGTCAGCAAAGCGTATTTCAGAATCCACAACAGTAATCTTCCCCCTAGCATCAATTGAATCGAAATACAAAAAAGCAGTCTAATTCTCTTTTAGAGGAAGCAAACCCTATCTCCATTTATGGACACCTTATATAAGGCATGGTTATTATTGCCTAAAAGTAAAGAATTAATGAGACCAGTTCCTTCCAACATAAACTTCAGAAGAATTTTAGATTTAATGAACAGCCCAGGTACGGCATTTTTTATTTACTTTGACGAGCAAATAAAACAAATGACCGAATGAAACAACTTATTCTTGTGTTTTTAGGTGGCGGTACCGGTAGCATTTTACGTTATTTAATCAGTAAAACCTTCAATAGTTCTATTCACAATTTTTATCTAGGCACTTTTCTAGTTAACGTTATTGGTTGCTTTCTAATCGGTTTTATCATTGGTCTTTCCGCAAAGAACGATCTGCTTACTCAAAATCAGGCATTGTTGTTGACAACAGGGTTTTGTGGGGGCTTCACTACCTTTTCCTCCTTTGCATTGGAACAACAAACCTTTTTAAAAAATGGTGATTTTCTAAATTTCACCGTCTATACCACTACAAGCATCCTTCTAGGTATTATGGCTGTAGTTTTTGGCTTTTGGCTTTCTAAAAGCTTTTAAGACAAAACAACCAGAACTTATCATTAGCCTTATTTAGAAACAGACATTTAAAAATACTCTTTCTACCTCCCAAAGTTTCTCCATTTTATATCCTAGAAACGGCTACCAGCATTATGGTATAATTCTGTCATGTGGACCGTTGACTTTTACACCCTGCACTACAGATGCATGGACTACCATAGCATGTCCTATTCTACGTAAAAGCAAAAGGAAGGCCTCTCTACCTAATGGCAATCAAACTATATTAAATTATCGAAAACCCTATTAATCCCCTACAAACTCTATTTTACATTAAATAAAACCACGCATTGATACAGAATACCTAACAAAACCGAATTAATACTACTATTTCATCAATTTACGAAATAAAACATCTTAATAAACAGATCAACATCTGCAAAATCAGGCTTATTTTTAATCACACCCACATTTAAATAGGGTGTATTTTGATTAAATAACAAAAATATCACAATACACCCCATATTTTCTAGGGGGTGTATTGTTTTAAATTACATTTATCAAAACAAACAACAACTGTTTTATGAAAAAAATAGAAGCAATCATTCGGAAATCAAAATTTGATGATGTGAAAAAAGCCTTGCATCAAATTGAAGTCAATTTTTTTAGTTACTGGGATGTAACTGGAGTGGGAAATGAAAAACAGGGCCATGTTTATCGGGGCATATCTTATAGCACCACGGACATTCAGCGCCGGTATTTATCCATAGTAGTATCGGACGAATTTCTACAAAGAACAATCAATACCATCTTAGAGACCGCATATTCTGGGAATGTAGGCGACGGGAAAATATTCGTTTCTGAAATCCAAGAAGCCTATCGCATCAGAACAAAAGAACGTGGACCAGCAGGTATCAACTAAAAAAATTAGCAACTAATAAACAAACACAATATGGACATAGGACTATTTACAGCAAACAATGTATGGATGATGATCTGTACGGCTCTCGTATTTTTCATGCATTTAGGATTTTCATTATTAGAAATTGGTCTAACAAGACAAAAAAACACTATCAATATACTATTCAAGAACATATTTATCATCTGTACTGGACTAATACTTTACTATTTCATAGGTTTTAACCTCATGTACCCAGGTAGTTTTAACGGGTTTTTTGGTTTTGCAGGATTTGGCCTAGAAGCCCCCTTATTAGCTAACGGCAGTTTAGACCTCAGCTATAATGAAGGGTATACTTATTGGACAGATTTCTTGTTCCAAGGAATGTTTGCTGCCACGGCAGCAACGATTGTCTCCGGGGCGGTTGCAGAAAGAATAAAATTGGGACAGTTTATGTTGTTCACCGTTTTATATATCGCTTTTATATATCCTATAGTAGGATCTTGGCAATGGGGTGGAGGATTTTTATCCACACTTGGCGGTGAGAATGCCGGATTTCACGATTTCGCAGGGTCAACCTTAGTACATTCCGTTGGGGGATGGGCCGCATTAATGGCAATTTATATTTTAGGACCAAGAATAGGTAAATTTGGCGAAGACGGAAAGCCCAATGCCATTCCAGGCCATAATATTCCTTTGGCTACCGCTGGGGTACTTATTCTATGGTTAGGCTGGTTTGGCTTTAATGGAGGTTCTGTATTATCGGCAGATCCAGCCAGTACTTCCATCGTCTTGGTCACCACCTGTCTCGCTGGTGCTGCAGGTGGAATAGGGGCGTTTATACTTTACTATATACGCTACAAAAATTACGACCTTACCATGATGCTAAATGGAATTTTGGGCGGATTGGTAGGTATCACCGCAGGGGCAGATTTAATGTCGCCCTCAGAAGCCATTCTTATTGGGGCAATAGCTGGATGTGTAATTATTCTCGGAGTTGCATTGATCGATCGCCTAAGATTAGATGATCCTGTAGGAGCCGTTGCCGTACACCTTATATGTGGCATATGGGGCACTCTAGCCGTGGGTATTTTTGGCGCCAAGGCCGGAATCACACAGTTTCTATATCAACTTTCAGGAGTTGCCATTGTTGGACTGTTCTGTTCTGTTATGGCGTTTATAATTCTAACGACCATTAAAAAAGCATCGGGAATTAGGGTGTCTACAGAAGAGGAAATGGAAGGCTTGGATATTCACGAACACGGTATGGATGCCTACGCCGATTTTAGAATGAACCAACATTAATAAACCTATACTAAAAAGATAACGGAGCGTTTTGTAGAACGCTCCGTTAATAACCCTTTCCAACAAAAACATCAATTTATTTTAACATCCATACCAGGATACAAACTATTGAATTATGAAAAAGATCATTCACACAAATTACGTAAAATATTTCCTAGTATCCGTATTAACCCTCCTATCTGCCCACATTTTTTCGCAGGATAAGGAGCAAAAAGATACCAAATTCTCCCTAACAGGAAGCGTAGACGCTTATTATCGGGTTAACCTGAACAGGGATAATGGTTTTGACGATTCCTCCAAATTACCCAACGCCGCTCCCGGCAGCTCTTTTGCCAATTTACCTGGATTTGCTTTGGGAATGGCCAATGCCATAATAAGTTACGAAGGAGAGAAAGTAGGTTTTGTCAGCGATTTGGTATTTGGCCCTAGGGGCACCGATGCTATTTTTGCTTCTCCAATTTATTCCGCAACCGGAAATATAGTGAACCAACTATATGTGTATTGGAAGGTACATGAATCGGTGAAATTGACTTTCGGAAATTTTAATACGTTTTTTGGGTACGAGGTAATTTCCCCAATGGGAAATTTCAATTATAGCACCTCCTATTTATTTTCTTATGGACCGTTTTCACATACTGGCCTAAAAGTAGATATCGCCTTGTCCGACACATTTAGTCTTATGTTAGCAGCAATGAACCCCACCGATCAAACGGAATTAAATTCCACAGGAAAATACGCCTTTGGCGCACAATTAGGCTATAACGGGCAGTATTTGAATGTATTGACCGATGATGGAGCTTATGAGATTGACTTTACTGGTGGATTGGATGTATCCGATCAGTTTTATCTGGGAATAAACGCTGCTCTTTATGATCATGACGGCCTAGGGTTTGCTGGAGTTGCGCTTTATCCACAATACGCTACTTCAGATAATTTCTCCCTTGGATTAAGGGGGGAATATTTCACTGAAATGGGCGATTATGGTGCCATTGGCACCGGTGAAGCGGACTCCGATGTTTTCGCCATAACACTAACAGGAAGCGCTAAAATAGGAGATTTGACCATAAAACCGGAAATTAGACTGGACAGTTCATCGGATGAATCCTTTAATTTTTTGGATAAAAATCTACAACCCCAAAAAAGCATGTCCTCCCTGGTAATTGCAGCTATATATGCTTTTTAGCAGAAAGACAAATCTTATAAATAAAAGGTCTGATCAACATGATGATCAGACCTTTTATTTTGTTAGTTGGAAAACGTCTTTACCCCAGCACTAATGTGGGTGTCCAACCTGTTTTGTTTAGGAACAACGGGACAGGAATATTTTGCGTTATAAGCACAATAAGGGTTGTAGGCCTTGTTGAAATCTAACACAATAGTATTCCCTTCGGGAATTCGCAAGTCCAAATATCTTCCGCCCCCATAAGTTTCCTCCCCATTGGTAAGATCGGAAAATGGCAAGAAAAGATAGTCTTTATATTGCGCCTGTTGTATTAATTCGGTGTTTTGATATACTTCCAATTCATGTTCCTTTCCATTCAGTTGAAAATTGATTATTGCATAAACCAGTTCCTCTGTTTTTCCACCAGTGGTTGTAGGCATAAAAAAAGGCAAGGCCTCTGGAGTTCTAGTAAATTTTGCTGTAATCCGATACGTACTATCTGGAACAAAAAAATCTAAACTTGTAAAGTTCTTTCGATATCGATCTGGTAATGGCGAAGTTTCTGGGTTCTTGAATTCCCTGTTCAATTTATCCTGAAATTGAAAAACATCGGTCAACTCACCAGCATTCGCTACCAATTCACTAGTATGCTGGGTATCGTGATACTTCTTGCTCTCCTTACAACCTAATAAACAAATAATTGAAATCAACGTCAATCTCCACATAGCTCCCTTTTTATAGCAAAAATACACATCTTTTTTGCTTAAATAAATCTATTTGGGACATATACCCCACCTCAACTATAAACCCTATACCAAGGGTCAATAACAATATGAAGGCCAAAAAAGTCTTGAAACTAGAATTCCCTGGACAAGTAATAGGAAAATTCTTATCCAAAGCGTTGTTATAAATTACCGGAAAAACCCCTTAAACAGAAAACTGCCTATATCTAACTAATCTTCAATAGGTTCATAGCGCGCTTCCTTAAGGTACTTTTCCACAATTTGATTAAACTCTGGGGTAATTCTCAGGAGGGCAGTATTTTCAAGTTGGTACAATTTTGCCTTATCGGTATATCCGTTCTTCAATAATTCCTCCAAATAGAATAGAGAGGTGCCAAAGTCCTCTACTTCCGCACTCTTGGCAATAATTTTCAAATAATAATCATATTCCTTTGGCTGGGTGATAGTTTTCAGCATCCAAACTAGGCTTAAAGCATCATAATCGATCTCTTTTTCGGCCTCCAACACATCAATATTATCTTCTATCAGGGCATTAATAAATCCTAGGAGTCGCTTCCCCATTTGCCGCTCAGCAAGAATTTTGCTCTTTTCATATTTCTTAAGTTCCTCCATCTGGTAGGTCCACCAACCGAGATTTTTATAGTTATAGGTTGCGATATCCTCCTCCAAATAATAAATATAATCTTCCTTAATAAAAGCTTCTTTTAGCATCGCATTGCTCTCATTACGCTTCATGATTTTAAATACCTTATCCCTTTTTAATTGTCGTTTTATAATTTTTAAAGTATCCACGTCCTTATGTAGTCGAAAAATAGATTGCATTCCCTCTAAAAACTCGAAGGCCTCCAACGATTTATTTGAATTCATCAATCTTGTAAGCTCTGCCAAATTTTGATTATAGGTTTTATCGACATACAGATCATCCGTCTCCAAATGTCCTTTAGCCATTGCCGACAAAGTCAATATTTCCATTGCATTTTTCAGATACTTATTTTCCGGCCATTCATGACCTCCATCAAACACCAATAGATCGTTAGGAATTTTCAATTTATCGAACGCACTCATGGTAACCAACAGATCCGGATATGCAAAATCTTCTTTTCCTATAATTCCGATAAAATAAGACGCATGATTTGCATCCAAAACTTCAAGATTCGGATAAGCAGCTCCAGTAGAGATTACTCCGGTAATTCCCCTTACGAAAAGGGGTAACACACTTGCAAATTGTCCCCCTTCGCCAAATCCAGCAGTATAGGTTCTATTTTTATGAATTGGCAAAAGTTTGATCACCGTATTTAACATTCTCCCGGTGATCATAATATTTTGCGAAGTAGAGAGGGAATCACTTACATTATTGGATGCAGCCAAAATAAAACCTTGATCTTCCGCTGCTTCCCTATACATTCTTAAGGCCTGCCTACCCTTCCCCTCCATATCAAAAATAAATAAGATGGGCCAATTTTTATCCAACTCAAAGGCAGTTGGAAGAAATAGGGAAAAACTCTCGGAAATTGAATCTTTTACCGCGATTGAATCGGTAACCACCCCTTTTTTAAAGGTAAACTGTTGAGCGTTGACGCAAAAGACCGTTCCTAGGAACAGTAGTATAATAAATTTCCTCATAGATCTCATGGCATCAAATATCTAGCCAAATTATTAATTTCCATCAATCAAGGCAAATTAGTTATGTTGTACTTGACGGATATATTCATTAAAAAAAAAGTCGCACCTAAATTAATTGCTTTAATAAAGAAAACAATAATTACTATAGCATCAAAACAATATAGGTCCTTCTTAAAAAAATTATAGAGATCGATACATCGATGAAATTTTATTCCTTTTGATTCACTTATTACGTATCGATCATTTTTATTAGTAGGGTCCTGAATATCGACCTTTTCAATAAAAACGATTCAATATAAAAAAGGAATGGCTGTCATACCTGTTGAACCTGCAATCACCTACCCCCTGTATAAATCGATTTTATCTTGGATTCTGTCTAGGAGATGAAAGTGTGGAAGGCGTGGAATTATCAGTAAAATCCTCAAAGATCCTAAATACCATATTTTTCAGATATTTACTTAACGATCCATAAGGGTACTTCAAGATCCTGATTAAAAAGCTCCTCGGTAACGCTTCCTACGAGCAAGGAAGAGAAGGTGTTTCTGCCTTTGTCACCAACAATGATAAGATCTACCTTGGAAGTATTAGCTTTGGTTCGCAGTTTTTCTGCAACCCCGTTCTCCCTTCCTGGAATAATTTCTGAAGTTAGTTCTCCCTTGTATCCAATCTTTTTTATTAATTTCTCATATTTCACCTTTAAATGATTTTCTATCCTCTTATCGAGATGTTCTTTTGGAATATATGGAGAGAACTGAAGCGGCACGTTGTATACATGCACCGCATTTACTTTAGCCGCTGTGGCGCTCTGTAAGTTTTCAGCCAAATCAAAAACCTTTTTGGAAGCGCTTGAAAAATCTGTTCCCACCCAGATATTGGCAATATCGGGTTTCGAATTATTTGGAATAGACAAAATATGACATTTAAGCAGACGCAATAATTTCCCACTAACGACTCCGGTACCTTTTGATCTGTTCTTATTCCCAATTAAAGCGAGTTGAACCTCATATTTATTGACAATATAATTGATAAGGGACTCGGAATAAGGATCTTCTGAAATAAGAACTTCCCATGCTGTTGAAGAGGTGAATTTTTCCTCTACCTTTTCATTTAACTCATCCCCAATTACTTCGTCAAGGTTAATATCCTTTAACTGTTCCTCAAATAATTCTGAGATCTCATATTTTTTAATATTATGCACAAAGTACACCTTATCAACCTTGAGAGTGTCAGCAAGAAATGATGCATACTCAATTAGGGTGCTATCTATATCTGAAAGGTCTAAGGCGACCAAGATGTTTTTTATTTCAGTCATTAGTAGAATTATTTAATGTTAGTTTGCTGATTAGTATTTCGTTTTTTAACGATTGTAGAAACTATTTCCTCGTAATTTTCGAGTTCTTTTTGAGATTCCCGCTTTTTTAGTTTCCGAAGGTCTTCATTTAAACCTTTGTATAGTGAAAAACACATAATTATTAAAATCACCGCAAAGGGCAATCCCGTAACTATGGTAGCTGTTTGAAGCGCCTGTAATCCCCCCCCGATTAGAAGAACTGCTGCAACACTACCTTCCGCAAGGGCCCAAAAGATTCTTTGCCCTACAGGAGCATCTAATTTGCCTCCGGACGTTAAGTTATCTACCACCAAAGATCCAGAATCTGAAGAAGTGATAAAGAATCCTGCAATTAAAATTACGGCAATAATGTTAAGAATAAATGAAAATGGATAATCTTCCAAAAATACAAATAGGGCGGTGGCAACATTATCATTCACAGCATTTACAATCGTATCATCTCCAAGAAGTGCCTCATGTATCGCTGTACTTCCGAATGCTGAGATCCAAAAAAAAGTAACGATCGAAGGCACTATTAAAACTCCCAGAATAAACTCACGCACGGTACGCCCTTTGGAAATACGGGCAATAAACATCCCTACAAAAGGAGACCAGGCAATCCACCATCCCCAGTAAAAAAGGGTCCATGCATTTTGCCAATTGGAGCCAGTGAAACTTTCTGTCCAGGTTGCAATTTCAAGAAAATTGGATAAATAATTCCCTGTATTTTGCAAGAAGGATTTAAAAATAAAGATTGTTGGTCCTAATATCACTACTACCAGAAGGAATAGCACCGCTATTCTCATATTCCATTCACTCAAAATTCTCACTCCTTTATCTACGCCCAAAACAACTGAGACGGTAGCCACTAACGTGATTCCGACAATTAATATAATTTGAGTCTGCACTCCACTATCTACATCAAAAAGGTGATTTAATCCTGCAGCAATTTGTTGCACCCCCATCCCTAAAGAAGTGGCAAGACCAAATACAGTGGCGAGAACAGCGAAGATATCTATGGCATCTCCAATTCTTCCGTAAATTTTATCCCCTAAAAAAGGATAAAAAACCGACCTAATGGTAAGCGGGAGTCCGCGGGAATAAGTAAAATACGCTAGGGATAATCCTACCAATGCATACACTGCCCAGGCGTGAAAACCCCAGTGCAAAAAGGTGAATTTCATGGCTTCCTTGGCTGCTTCAGCAGTTCCCCCTTCTGCCATTGGTGGACTCAAAAAATGATAAATTGGTTCTGAAATACTCCAAAACAACAATCCAATTCCCATTCCCGCACTAAAAAGCATCGCGAACCATGAAAGGGTTTTAAATTCGGGTTTCGCACTTTGCCCTCCAATTCTTAACTGCCCAAATTTACTGAAGGCCAGATAAATCATAAATATTAGAAAGACATTTATGCTCAATATAAAAAACCAACCGGCCTGCTTTGCAACAAAATCTTGGATAGCGGTAAAATATTCTTCTGCCCCGACTTTAAACATCAGGGTTAATGTTATGATAATGATGATGATAATAGCCGATGTAAAAAATACTGGACCATTCACTTGCAATCCAAAAATGGATTTTTTCTCATCACTTCTTATAATCTTCTTAGCCATAAAGCATGTTGTTTGTTAATGTAATTAATTGCACCAAGGGTTTAAAACCCTTGGTTTTATATATAAACCCTAAAAATAGTAACCAATATTAATATTAAACCGTGCTTCCCATTTGGCATCTGGATCCCCTTTGGAGAAATCGTCCACAAAATTTCCACCTAACCAAGAATGATTGTAGCCCGCGGCATAATCAATATACATATATAAGCTTCCCGCAGAGACTAATACTCCAGTTACATTCATATAAGAATCGGTAAATCCAGAGGCTTTTTTCTGCATAAAACCAAAATCATTGTAAAACTGTAAATTCGAAACAGGCCCCAAATTTACGGGAACATTTCTGGAGATCGCCATAGAGTACATATTAAAATCGGAGGCAACTTCATAAGACGCCCCATAGGCTCCCATTTTAACAACCTCAGTAGCTTCTCCTTCGGCATTGGCTGGGTTATGTGAAGCAGTAATAAATTGTGCTTTTCCACTCCATTTCCCTTTGGTTATTTCGTAATGTGCTGCAAAAGCTTTGTGATCTCCCATTTCTTCGGTATCAAGATTATAGAGGCCACCATATTCCATGGAAATACCCAATCTACTTGCCGAATCTATTCCAAATTTGTAGATAAATTTTCCGTTGAATTGATTTACCTCTTTGTTTCTACCTGTGATATCATAAGAATATCGATTTGGGGAAGTTTCGGAATTATTGCCAAATCTCAATTCTTCCGCATTTTTGAAGAATGCAAGTTGATATTCAAATTTCTCTCCTGCATGTATGTATTTCACACCCATATCATGGTCATCTTCCAATCCCATATAATAGGACAGGTTGAAAAACCAGTTGTGAGAATTGTACTGTTGAATTCCAAAAGGCACCTGGGTTAAACCAATATGAATTTGATCTAATTCATTAAAATAGTAACCTACCCATCCCTGCTTTAAGAATCCGCCTCCAAAATCATTAGAATACAATCTGTATTCGGCGTTCAAAAATATCCCTTTATAGGCAGCTTCGACATTTATCCTGAACATATCATAGCCAAAATCTCCTCCACGTTTTTTCTGACCCTCTTTCCAAGAGGACAAGTTATAATTGAAACGCAATGCCCCGCCAATTTTAAGTTCAGGTTTTTCTTGCGCCATAATAGGGAATGCCAGCAACAAGGCCAAAAGTGCAAAGCACAAAGACTTTCTGAATTGTATATGGGTAACTTTATCTAACATAATGCGATTTAAAAAAATAGAGGCAGTAGTTAACTGCTTATTCCCCCTTTAGATCAACTTTATCCTAGTTGACTATTTTTTAGCTATTGAATATTAGCCTTATGCCCTGGCATCGATTTAATCCATATCAGAATTCGCCGAAACAGCTGTGAAGCAGGTTAGGATTGGATCCACTGACCCATGAATAGGTCGTCCCAATACTCATACTCTCTAAAGATAAGTATTTATTTAGCGGTCTCTAAGTTTTTAATTGCAGTTATCTGGAAATTTCTCTAAATATCCCTTTTTTTGATAGGGGCATTGGAAACTACATCCGAAAGGACAATATGGGTTCTTGTTTCCCCATATTGAATAAGTTTATCAATAAATTTCTCTAGGTGAAATTGATCCTTTAATACGACCATCATTATGATATTCTCATTCCCTGTGATCCGATAGCAATTTATCACCTCCTCAAAAGAATTGACCGCCTCCAAAAACGGCTTTAATTTCCCCATAAAGGCACGCAATGTAATGATTGCCTTAAGTTGATATCCCGTATGAGAATGGGACACGACCGCCTTATATCCAGAGATAATCCCGATGTCTTCCATCTTCTTCACACGCTCACCAACAGCCGGGGCCGTTAAGCCTACTTTCCTTCCGATATTTGCGAAAGATTCACGGGCATTTTCTTGAAGAAATTTTAAAATCTTCCAATTAAGGACGTCTATCTTTGTTTTCAAAGTAAAATTGATTAATAATATTTGTTTCCGATAGCTAAATTACACTTTTACCATACAATCCAAATCCATTTTCGTAAAATTCAATGTAATTTTATATAATTAATGCTGTTATACTAAAAATGCCCTATAAAAACCTTAGTTCGATTCCTATTTATCGCAAATCACTGGACCTCTTACATATGAGTAGGGAGATTGCGTCCTATGTTTCCTATAACAAAGATTTGTTGAAATTATATCAATCCAACAGCTTGCGCGATAATATTGCCGATTCTTTATTGACAGACTCCATTTTAATACCCCAACAAATTGCAGCGGCAGAACAATCAGAATCTTACGATGTAAGAATGAGAAGTGCCACTTTTATCAATATTATTATTAAGAACATCAACTCTTATTGTATTGGATTGGAAAAAGACGGGGTAAAGGAAAAAGAATATTTAAATCTTCTGCGTAGCGAAATCAAAAGTTTTAGGCGGATGTACAAGGTTTGGAGACGATCAATGAGGCGTTAAATTTTTAATTTCAAGACTATCCCAGATTTCAATTTCTGAAAACTTAAATAAACAAAGGGCCATAAAGCGGATCAGGACTAATTGTTGTGTTTAAGCAAAAATTATCGTCAATCCGCAAAAGAAGAAACCCCCGCGAGCACAACTGTAAATTACAATTGTGTCACCCGTTTTTAGCTGCTTTTAGGAAACCGCCACAGATAGGTCTTGAACCAAGCTGAATTCCAATATCCAAGCATTCCATCCTACATATTTCTCCTATATTGTCCGCCCACCTCATACAGGGCTTTGGTAATTTGCCCTAAGGAACAATACTTGGTCACCTCCATTAGGTATTCAAATATATTTTCATTTTTAATGGCCGCATGTTGAAGGGCTTCTAATTTAGTTTGGGAAACCTCTTTGTTCATACTATGTAAATTTTCAAGGGTCTGGATTTGATCTTGTTTCTCCTCCTCGGTGGCCCTTATCACTTCTACAGGTAAAATGGTTGGAGAGCCTTTAGCACTTAGGTAGGTATTCACCCCAATTATAGGATATTTGCCATTGTGTTTCAGAGTTTCGTAATAGAGACTTTCCTCTTGAATTTTGGAGCGTTGGTACATGGTCTCCATTGCCCCCAGAACTCCCCCGCGTTCCGTGATCCGATCAAATTCCATCAACACCGCAGATTCTACCAGATCCGTCAATTCCTCAATTATAAATGACCCTTGTAGAGGATTTTCGTTCTTTGCAAGCCCCAATTCCTTGTTTATGATCAATTGTATAGCCATGGCCCTACGAACAGATTCCTCCGTAGGAGTAGTTATTGCTTCATCATAAGCATTGGTATGCAAGGAGTTACAGTTGTCGTATATTGCATACAGTGCTTGTAATGTTGTTCTAATATCGTTAAAATCTATCTCCTGGGCATGCAGGCTCCTCCCAGAAGTCTGGATATGATATTTTAACATCTGCGCCCTAGCATCTGCCCCGTATTTTAAACGCATTGCCTTAGACCATATCCTTCTGGCCACCCTTCCGATAACCGCATACTCGGGATCTATCCCGTTAGAGAAGAAAAAAGAAAGATTGGGACCAAATTTATTAATGTCCATTCCCCGACTTAAGTAATATTCCACATAGGTAAATCCGTTTGCAAGGGTAAATGCCAATTGGGTAATAGGGTTGGCACCTGCCTCAGCAATATGATATCCAGAAATAGATACCGAATAAAAATTACGCACTTGGTTATCTATAAAATATTCCTGCACATCTCCCATTAACCTTAGGGCAAATTCGGTAGAAAATATACAGGTATTCTGTGCTTGGTCTTCCTTGAGAATATCGGCCTGTACCGTACCCCTCACCTGTTGGATTGTCTTATTTTTTATATCTTGATATACCTTCTCGGGCAAGACCTGATTTCCAGTAACCCCTAATAGCATTAATCCCAGGCCATTGTTCCCTTTCGGCAAGGATCCGTGATAAATGGGCCTCAACTTTTCTCTTCCTTTATAAAACGCCTTTATTTTCTTATCAACTTCTTGTTCCAGTCCATTTTCCTTAATGTACTTCTCACAATTTTGATCAATAGCGGCATTCATAAAATACCCTAGTAGCATTGGAGCCGGACCATTGATTGTCATGCTTACCGAGGTCATAGCATCACTTAAATCGAAACCAGAGTACAGTTTTTTAGCATCATCCAAGCAACAAACCGAAACACCTGCATTTCCGATTTTACCATAGATATCGGGTCTTTTATCCGGATTACTTCCATAAAGGGTAACAGAATCGAAGGCGGTAGACAATCGTTTAGCCGGAAGGCCGAAGCTCACATAATGGAACCTTCTATTGGTACGCTCGGGACTACCTTCCCCTGCAAACATCCTTGTGGGATCTTCCCCTGTACGCTTAAAGGGATATAACCCTGCCGTATAAGGGAATTTGCCAGGCACATTCTCTTGGAGCATCCAAAGAAGGAGGTCTCCCCATGCTTTGTATTTGGGAAGTGCAATTTTTGGAATATCGGATTGGGACAAGGATTTGGTATGGGTAGCCATTTTAATCTCCTTTCCCCTCACCTTAAAGCTATATTCTGGATTTTTATACAATTCAACCGTAGACCCCCAATTTAGAATCATCTTATAATGGTGCGGGTCCAAATTCATCTTCAAACTTTCAAATTCTGCACATAACAAGGTAATTAGCTGCATTTTATCCTTAGGCTCTGTCAATTGCAGTACTTTTTCTGTATTGATTCCGCTATCGGAAAGGATCTCGGAGGAGTCCTCAGGTGCATTGGCTCCTAAAACAGAAATTATTGTTTTAAAAATGCCGTATAATTGTTGGGCCACTTCGGATTGGGCACTGGCATTGAGATCATATTGCCTATTGTTTTCAGCGATTTCCGACAAATATCTAGTCCTGGCAGGGGGAATTACAAAATTCATTTCCTCGTTCCCTTTCGTTATCACAAATTTAGATCGCAACTTCGTTTTCGTTTTCTCCTCTAGGGCAATCATTACAGCACGATACAATCTATTCATTCCTGGATCGTTAAATTGCGAAGCGATGGTTCCAAAAATGGGCAGTTCATCATGCGACACTTCCCACAGTCCATGGTTACGCACGTATTGTTTCTTTACATCCCTGACCGCATCTAAGGCCCCCCTTTTGTCGAACTTATTTATGGCCACCAAATCGGCAAAATCCAACATATCTATTTTTTCCAATTGGGTGGCCGCACCAAACTCCGGTGTCATTACGTAAAGGGACACATCGCTATGTTCTGTTATTTCGGTGTCGGATTGTCCAATTCCCGAAGTTTCCAAGATAACCAGATCAAAGCCCGCCCCCTTTAGAACCCGTACGGCTTCATCTACATGTTTGGACAAGGCAAGGTTAGACTGTCTTGTTGCCAAAGACCGCATATACACCCTTGGATCATTGATAGAATTCATACGGATTCGATCTCCTAATAAGGCCCCGCCTGTCTTCCTTTTAGAGGGATCTACAGATATTATTCCGATGGTTCCCTTTGGAAAATCTATTAAAAAACGCCTTACAAGCTCATCTACCAAACTAGATTTCCCAGCTCCGCCCGTCCCAGTAATACCTAATACAGGAACCATCTTGTCATTAGTATTTAAAATAGTGGAATGCTTCTCAAAGTCTGCATACCTATTCTCCGCAAGGCTAATCAATCTCGCAATGGTCGAGGCATCCTTTTCCAATAGCAATTGCTCTAATTTTTCGTTATCTTGGGTTTTAAGGCAGGGTATTGGAAAATCACTTTGTTTTACCAAATCATTAATCATTCCTTGAAGGCCCATGGTCCGTCCGTCATCAGGAGCATAAATCCTTGTAATGCCATAATCCATTAGCTCCTTGATTTCTTGAGGCAGGATAACACCGCCACCGCCGCCAAAAATCTTAATATGCCCTGCCCCTCTCTCCACTAAAAGATCGCGCATATATTTAAAATATTCATTGTGCCCTCCTTGATAAGAAGTTATCGCAATAGCGTTCACATCCTCCTGGATGGCACAGTCTACCACCTCTAAAACACTTCGATCATGGCCTAAATGGATAACCTCAACCCCTGTAGATTGGATTATTCTTCGCATTATATTTATTGCTGCGTCATGGCCGTCATATAGTGAAGCTGCCGTAACGATACGGACATTATTGATAGGCTTATAGGTAGACTCTTTTTTCATTTGTAGCTATTTATTGTTTTTTAACGGTCATATGTACTTCGCATATCTTCATTCGTATTTTGCGACCAGTTTTCGGTCCTTCCCATTTCATCTTTAATAAACTATTTTACATACTAAGTTCCGACTAATTTTCAATTTTGACCAATCTGTACAGAGAATAAACTTTGACTGGTACACGAAAGCGCTGCTGATTAGTCTATTCGTAAAAAAATCGTTATTATGACGGTGCAATTTAGTGAAAACGCAAAAACAAAGGTGTTAATGTTGGAATATTATAAAAAATTCAGCGTTTGGAATCTTTTCCTTTCCAAATCCCTAATTTTACTATTTTAAAACCGATAATACTTGAAGACAACCATTCTTATTCACTGCCCCGATCAATCGGGAATTATTAGTTACGTAACGGGATTTATCCATAAAAAGGGAGGAAATATTATCTACATTGATCAGCATGTAGATAAAGAAGCCGGTGTATTTTTCATGCGATTGGAAAGCGATTTCGAAAATAACATTCCGGTCGTCAAAAACTTAAAGCAACAATTTGAGGAAGAATTGGCCATACCTTACCAAATGGAATGGAGCTTACATTTGGGATCCACCAAACCAAGGATGGCCCTTTTTGTCTCCAAATACAATCACTGTATCTATGATCTTTTAAGCCGATTTCATTCTGGTGAACTAGCCGTTGAAATTCCCTTTATTTTGAGCAATCATGCCGATTTGGAATATATTGCCACACAATTTGACATTCCTTTTCACCATGTCCCTAATTCAAAGCAAAACAAACTGAATGCTGAAAGTCGACAAATAGCACTATTGGAGGAATATAAGATCGATTTTATAGTTCTTGCACGCTATATGCAAATTATCACCCCAAAAATAATTGAGCTTTTTCCGAATAAAATAATCAATATCCACCATTCGTTTCTCCCTGCCTTTGCAGGTGCCAAACCTTATCATGCTGCATTCCAAAGAGGGGTGAAAATTATTGGGGCTACTAGTCATTATGTTACAGAGGAATTAGATGCTGGGCCAATAATAGAGCAAGATGTAACTAGGGTGACTCATGCACACAGTATAAAAGACTTCATCACCAAAGGGCGCGATTTAGAAAAAATTGTACTTTCGCGTGCGGTAAAGCTTCATATAGATCGGAAAACGATGGTATACAACAATAAAACCGTAATTTTCTCCTAGGGGAAATCACTATGGGGCCTATTATTTTTCCGAAAAAAGAATTATAAATAAAGTAGTTACACCTTTACTTTGGAGCGTAAACGGGAAACCTATAAAGAAAGAATAACTCTTAAACCTAAAAATGAAAAAAATATTAGTATCCGTAATCCTATTTCAACTTCTCGGATGTTCGGAATTACAGCAAGTAGTAAATCAATTGCCACAGGGAGGTGGCGCTCTTAGCAATAGTGAAATTGCTTATGGGCTCCGGGAAGCTTTGGATATGGGAATCCAAAAACAGGTAAGCAAACTCACCCAAACCGACGGTTTTTATAAGAACGAATTGGTAAAGATTATGTTGCCCCAAGAACTACAGAAAGTAGACAAGACCCTTAGGGATATTGGACTTTCCAGTTTAGCGGATGAAGGCCTTAGGATACTTAACAGAGCTGCAGAGGATGCAGTTAGTCAAGCTACACCAATATTTGTAGATGCGGTAAAGGGCATTACTTTTTCCGATGCCAAGAACATATTATTAGGCTCGGACAATGCGGCCACCCAATACCTTACGCAGGCAACTCAAGCCCAACTTTACGACAAATTTAATCCCGTGATAAAGCAATCCTTTGAAAAAGTAGGTGCGGACCAAATTTGGCGTAATCTAATCAACAGATACAATGCGATTCCCCTGACCAGTAATGTAAATCCAGATTTAACGGATTATGTTACTCAAGAAGCACTTCAAGGGGTATATACCATGATC
Source organism: Arenibacter antarcticus (assembly GCF_041320605.1). Classification (NCBI taxonomy): domain Bacteria; kingdom Pseudomonadati; phylum Bacteroidota; class Flavobacteriia; order Flavobacteriales; family Flavobacteriaceae; genus Arenibacter; species Arenibacter antarcticus. The sequence goes on along the minus strand of NZ_CP166679.1, from coordinate 2,833,830 downwards.
GCGGTAGAGGAAAAAGAAATTAGGACCAAAGTTTCCTCGAGAACCTCTGCAGTACTTAAACGTGTTTTTGCCTTACAGGACTAAAAAATCACATGCCTACCTGATCTTCTAGATTTGGGTATAAACACAAAAGACTATAGCTTTTTTTCAGTGCCAATGGATAGGATCCGATTTTTAGATCGACCTATCCATTGGCATTGGCTTTCATGGACCATGACTACTAGTTGTGTTTATGCAAAAAAAATGCAATTTATTAGTAAGAACAAATTTTACATCTCAAATTCCTTTAACAGTGTTTTTCATTTAGTCGGAAAACCGTATAACTGCATCTAATCTTAGCAGAATTAATTGGAATACAATATTGAATAAAGCAGGGTGAAACCAAAACAATCTAGACGATGGAGTACTTTATAACGAACAACTTATAGAAGTAAAACCAACGGGGAAAAACACTGGGAAAATTGTTTGGGCAACATCATGTGCAGTGGGTTCCTCCCCACAACCCTGATGGTGGAAAATTATTTACTTCAATAATGGCAGTGGTAGACCGGGAGATTATTCATCGGTAGAAATAATAGATCCTCCCAAGTTTTATTCAAAAATACTATCGGGCACACAAAGACTACCGAATGGAAACACGTTGATCTGTGAAGGATTCAACGGAAACATTATTGAAATTGACACGGAAAATAATATCATATAGAACTATATAAGCCCCGAAACTACATTCGTAAAATCTTAAAACAAAACGAAGCCCCTGAAAACAATAGCCTATTCCGAGCTACAAAATACTCCGCCAATTATCCTGCTTTTAAGGGAAGGGACCTTACACCACAGCATCCATTGGAAATTAATTTCAATCTTGGCAATTGTAATAATAAAGATTAAAATAGGATCAGCCCCAGGAGTATGGGTCAGCGCAAAGTAATGGTTAAGCTTTATCGGCATAGTAAATGTTGATAAGCATTTACCCATTTCACACATAAACTCGGTTGTTTTGTAGAACGGTAAGAAAAGTTGTAAGGCAGCTCTGCATTGAACTTCAAAAAAAGATGCTTTAGTCTCATTTTTTAAGTAATTATTTGAATTAGCGTTAAAATAATAACTCAGAGCTGCAACTTACAGCACTCACCGTCTGTTTTAACTAAAGCTTTATTGTCTTCCCCTTTTCAATCAGCTACTTTTTAACTCTTATTTAGGAGAGTTCCATGATCGATGGCATCTTAAATATGTAGTTTTGCGCCCTATTTGCATATTCATTATGGGCCTAAAGAAATCCTTACTGAGTTTTTATGTTTGCACGTGTTTGATATTCGCTCAATTCACATGGGCCAATAGCGCAACCGTATTCCAAAACATAAATTGCAACCCCATTGAAATTGATAAAATATCATTGGAAAGTATAGCATATTTAAGCGCTAAGGAATGCTTTGAGCTTGGCAAATGCGAGTACGACCATAACAATTTCAGCACTGCCTATACTTTTTTTCTTTCTGCCCACTTAAAGGGCCATGAGAACACGGTCATTTTCAATAAATATTTTGCTGCAAGTAAAACCTCCTTAGACTCCTTGCAACAAATTAATGAACAGGGCTTTAATTTTTTAAATAAACTAAATTCCTCTAGCTTTCTCTCCCTTTCCGAACCTTTAAACGCGAATGAAAGAAATGTTTTGGAAACTTCCCACAGGTGGATCCAAAATTACGTAAGGAACTATTTATTCCTTTTAATAGCGATATGCGGCTTTTATCTGGCCATTAAATTATTGATCGAGCATAGAAAGGCAGAAACCCACAATATATATTTGGCAGTATTCTTATTCGGGGTTTCGGTGATGTTGATGGAGCTCGCCATTAACTGGCTGAGCATTTTTAATTACAACCCTAGGGTTTATTTTTTTAAGATTCATTTCTTTCTATGGGCCCCTTCCCTCTATTTGTATATTCGTAAAAAGTTACATATAGGCTCAAAGACCTCTATAAATGAATTCTTGAAGCACTACGGTGTATTTATCCTATTCAGTATGCTTCTGTTAATTGGCGTCAATACAGAAACGCCTGTTGATGGAACAACATTCTTCAACCATACTATCACCATAATTCTAACCAGTTTATTTATCAAAGCGGTTCACATCACTTTGTACGTATTACTATTGATTGTACTTTACAAGAAACACAAGGACACCCTTAACCAATCTAATAAAAAATGGTTGATATTGTCTATTTCATTTCTAGGATTATTAATGTTGATAGTGTTTTCCCGTGCCCTATTTAGTCATTTGGATAGCTTTAATTATATCTCTATTTATTTTACCGCAATAGCACTATCACTATTTATTAGTCTTTATGCCACTATGCATTTCATTCAGCCAGATATCATCACCAAAACTGAGGCCCTGAAAGAAACTGGAAATGATGTAAAGTACAAAAACTCTGGCCTAACAGAGGCAATGACAGATACCCTAAAATCACAATTGGTACGGTTGGTAGAAACCAAAAAGGTATATCTGGACAATGCAATCACTTTAGAAAAATTAGCAAAGGATTTAAACACGGACCGCTATAGCTTATCACAAGTAATAAACCAGGAGTTTGGCAAGAATTTTTATGAATTTATAAACGATTATAGAGTTCAAGAGGTGGTGAACATGATTAAAAATAACGAGGGCAATATTAAGTTGGTTACGGATCTTATATACGAATCTGGCTTTAACAACAAGGTATCTTTTTATAAAGCATTTAAAAAGAGACACAAAATGACACCTACCCAGTTTATCAAATTGCAGAGCAACCATTTATTGATAAAAAATTAATATTACAATAGACCGTTAAACACTTGGTACGAAAATCTAAAAAAACTCCTATATCCAAGTATTTTTGACACCCTAAATACCCTCCAAAATCGTCTTTAAATTAACACTAGGTCTGCTTAGCATATATACAGATATTTCGCACCAATACCCTATTCAAAATGTCTAGGTTAAGCACACACTTAACCGTTAACATCCAATTATCACTCCCCGTACCTTCAACAACACCCCAATCTACCACTCCTTAAGGAAGGGAAGAATAACCATAACTGGAACTATATTCATGACCAAAATCATACAATAGACCAAAACAGTTAATTTTATCCTAATTTTTCATCATTTCACATAAGATTATACAATCATCTTATTTACAGGATCTTACCAAATAGGTAAACGTTAACCCAAATCGGATTACAATTGCTTTAGGTCGGGATTGATGTATAACACTTTCTACTAGCCTTAATTTGTAGCTTGGTTTTAAAATCTGGGCCCTAACAAATTCAATTTTCCACCGGGTTTGTTGCATTTTTTTATTTGGATTAGCTGCCTTAAAAAATTGCCCAGTTTTTTAAAACCATTACTCATTTATAATGTTTAACTATCTCAAATTAATTTCTATGAAAATTAAGTATTTCTTATTCTTAAAACTCTTCATGGTATCATTGGTAATGATGGCCCAAGAGAAAACAATTACAGGTACTGTAATGGACCAAGACGGCCTTCCTTTACCCGGTGTAAACATTCTTGTTGTTGGAACAACAAATGGTACACAAACGGATTTTGACGGTAACTATATTATCCAAGGAACTACTGGAGAAACTTTGTCCTTTAGTTATATTGGCCAAAAAACTTTGAAAATTGTTATTGGGTCTAGCACTACCATCAACGCTACAATGGAGGTTGATGCACAGGCGTTGGAAGAAGTAATCGTTGTTGGTTACGGAACAACAACCAAACAATCTTTCACCGGTTCTATAAAGCAGATCGATTCAGAATTATTGGAGCGCAAAAGTGTTTCCAACATTTCACAAGCCCTAACAGGTGAATCTGCAGGAGTTAGAGTAATAAACACTTCTGGGCAACCAGGTGAGGCAGCTACCATCCGAATTAGAGGTTTTGGATCGGTTAACGGTAATAGAGATCCTTTATACGTTGTAGATGGTGTTCCCTTCTCTGGAAATATTAATGCCTTAAACCCAAGTGACATTGCTTCCACAACCATTTTGAAAGATGCTTCGGCAACTGCTATTTTCGGTGCCCGTGGTGCCAACGGAGTTGTGGTTATCAACACCAAGAAAGGGAGAAACGGAAGCGACTATATAGAAGTAGAGACCAAAACGGGACAAAACTTTAGTTTACTACCACGATATAACAATATCAAATCCCCAGAGCAGTACATAGGATTAAGTTGGGAAGGACTTAGAAATAGAGGCGTAGCTTTTGGCCGCGATGCAGCCAATGCTGCAATTTATGCGAACGACAGGCTTTTTACTAGTTCAGGGGTCGGTGATAATTATAATATGTGGAATGTTGCTAATGGCGCTGAATTAATTGACCCAGCAACCGGATTAGTAAGAGAAGGGGTTACCCGTAAATACAATCCAGAAAATTGGGAAGACCACGCCTTTCAACCCTCCAATAGAATAGAGGCTAACTTAAAAATAAGCGGTGGAAATGAAAGGACCAATTACTTCAGTTCTATTGGTTATTTAGGTGATAAAGGATACTCCATCAATTCAGATTTTGAGCGTTATACGGCTCGTTTAAATGTAAATCATAAAGTTAAAGATTGGTTGGATGGCTCCATGAATTTGGGCTACACTGCTTCAGAAACCAATAATGGAGGACAATCTGAGGACTCTGGTAGTGTTTTCTGGTTTGTAGACAATATCCCATCTATCTATCCATTGTACTTAAGAGATGCCAGCGGTAGCACCATTCCAGATCCCTATTATGGTGGCAATGTTTATGATTATGGTAGAGGCAGAGGTTTTGGTGCATTGACAAACGCAGTCGCCGATGCTCACAACAGTGTTCAGAATAAATTTAATCATGAAATCAACTTTAATACATCTCTAAACATAAAGTTTACGGATTACCTTACGTTAGAGAATAGATTTGGATCACAGTATTATAACAGTTCTTACGATGAACAAAACGGCCCATTCTATGGCCCAAGTGCTAGCAGTGGCGGTTCCATTTACAAAACAAAAACTGAAGTTCTATCTTACAACATGTTAAACTTATTGCGTTTTAAAAAGCAATTTGATAACCATAGTATAGAAGCATTGGTTGCACATGAAAACAATTCATGGGAGAGAAAGTATCTTTCTGCCTACAAAACCAACCTTGTAGATCCCTTTGGCACCGAGCTGAACAATGCGGTTGTATCTTCCCCAGCAAATTCTTACACTAGGAACTACACCTTGGAAAGCTATTTTGGGCAAGTAAATTATGACTATGACAATAAATATTTTGTTTCAGGAACTGTTAGAAGAGACGGTTCATCGAGATTCTTGAACAATAAATGGGGCACCTTTGGATCTGTTGGTCTTGCTTGGGCACTGATCAACGAAGGCTTTATGCAAAACCAAGATGTTTTCAGCAATTTAAAGCTTAAAACAAGTTACGGTCTTATTGGAGAGCAAGGTGGTGTTGGTTATTACCCTGGTTACGATCTTTTTGAAGTTCAAAACCTAAATGATGACATTTCCTTGATTTTCAACACTAAGGGAAATCCAGATTTAACCTGGGAAACTTCCAAAATGTTCCAAACGGGAATTGAGTTCGGAATTGGTAATGTATTGGATGTAGCTGTGGATTATTATATTAAAAATACGGAAGATTTAATCTTTGACAGAAGAAATGGTCCTTCTCTAGGGTATGCGCTAATCAAAGTAAACGATGGTGCTTTACGAAATCAAGGTCTAGAATTTGATGTAGCAGCCCACTTGGTTAAAACAGATGATTTTTATTTGGATTTTACGGTTAACGGAGAATTCTTAGACAATGAATTAACCGAAATGCCACTTGAACCCGCAACTGGTGAGGAAAAGATAATTGACATTGACGTCCTATTTGGAAGATCAAAGGGCCATTCACTTTATGATTTCTATACCCGTGAATATGCAGGAGTTGATGTGAACACTGGAGTAAGCACTTGGAATGTGTACTATTTTGACGAGAACAATGACGGCGCTTTCCAATCTAGTGAAAGGGTAGCCTCCATGGCAGATTATACATCTCAATTTCCGGACAGAGCTAATTCATTGGCAATGACTACCACGGAAACCTATTCCGAAGCAACTCAAAAATATGTAGGCAAGTCAGCAATACCTACTGTAAGGGGAGCCTTTAACCTAAGCACAGGTTACAAAGGTTTCGATCTTAGCACTCAGTTCCTATATAGCGTAGGTGGTTATGCATATGACGCTGCATACGCAAGACTAATGGGCAATGACCAAGTAGGAGGCAACAATTGGCACACAGATATCTTAAATAGATGGCAACAACCTGGCGATGTCACCAATGTACCACGTATTTCCAGTGATTACGATAAAAACGTAACATCCTCTTCTACAAGATTCATCACTAAATCAGATTTCTTGAACTTGAACAATATCAGATTGGGTTATACAATCCCCAAAATGTATGTTGAGAAGATCGGCATGTCCAACTTAAATTTATGGGTATCTGGAGACAACCTTTGGTTATTATCTAAAAGGGATGGTTTTAACCCATCTACAGATGAAGCCGGTACTTCTGATATGTACCGTTATTCTCCTTTATCAACGTTCACATTTGGAATAAGAGCTAAATTTTAATTTTAAAAATTGCAACAACTTATGAAATCTAAATTATATATTTCAATACTTGCTACAGGCCTATTAACTTTGGGCTGTAGCAAAGATTACCTAGAAACAAAACCTACGGAATTTATTTCTTCTGGACAAATTATAGATGCATCTGATCTCAATCCTGATATCTTGGAGGCAAGTTTAAGAGGGATATATGCTACTATGTATCAAACAGGATCTGGTGGAACCGATTTAGACCATGACGATTTTGGGCAGAAAGGGTACGATATCTACGGAGATATGTTGTCTTCGGATATGGCTTTAACCGGAACTACCTACGGCTGGTATAGCGACTTGTCTGACATGACCTCTACAGTAGATTACACCAACATTAATAACTACAAGGTTTGGAGATTCTACTATAGAATTATTCTTTCTGCAAATCTTGTGATTGATGGTATAGGCGGAAATGATGCATCACTTGAAACCGTTGCTGAACAACAGACCATGGGGCAGGCCAAAGCCGCAAGAGCCTATGCCTATTTTTATTTGGCCAACTATTTCTCTGAAGGGTATGAGCCTTCAACACCAATATTGCCAATTCACTTGGATACAGAAGCTCCGAACCAACCACTGAGCACGGCAGAAGAGGTTTATAATGTAATCATAACAGATTTAATCGATGCCGTTGAATTACTTGAAGGATTCTCAAGATCTGCCAAACATGAGATCAACCAAGATGTTGCCAGGGGACTTTTGGCATATGCCTATGCTGCTACAGGAAAAGACCAAGAAGCTGCAGTAGTCGCTAATAAAGTAATTACCAATGGGAAATTCACTCTAATGGATAAAGCTGAGGTAACTGGTGGTTTTAATGATGTAAACACAAACGGATGGATGTGGGGCGTAGACATTACCTTAGACAACAACCTAGACCTAGTATCCTGGTGGGGACAAATTGACCTCTTTACCTATAGCTATTCTTGGGCTGGAGATCCTAAAGTAATTGATGTTGATCTTTATGCAGCAATTGACAGCACTGATATTAGAAAGTTTCAATTTCAGGGCTACTTTGAGGCATTACCAGAAAACAGAGATAAAACAGAAGATGGTACTTTTATAGACGTGCCAGTAGATATCAATGAATTGTATCCTACTGGAAAATTCTATGCTCCAGAACGCGAAGATGGTGGACAAAGAAGCGTTATTACAGACTATGTATATATGAGGGTGGCAGAAATGTACTTATTACACGCTGAGACTGCAGCAAAATCTGGTGACGAGCCTGGAGCTAGAGCTTCGCTTAAGACCTTGCTTAAGGAACGTTTGGACAGTGACTTGGAAACGGCTTATGTAGACCTACTAAGCGGACAAGCGTTGTTGGACGAAATCTACCTTCAAACAAGAATTGAATTTTGGGGTGAAGGGAAAAGCTATTTGGCAATGAAAAGGAACAAGGCCACTATTACCCGTGGCGCCAATCACCTTTCATCTGCAGGAGCATCCATTCCTTATAACGATGACCGTTTAAGCTTTAAAATTCCACAGAGTGAAATTCAAAACAACCCAAACATCAACTAATAAATAGTTAAAGTTTGGTTTACGTATACAAACGCCTGTCAAACTCAGTTTTGACAGGCGTTTTTTATTGGCTTCAATAAAAATTGAACTTGAAATGGCATCATAAGCCTTACCCAACTCTTATCACTTTACCACTTTAGACACCTTAAAACACTATAAGACGCGTTATACATGGCTAAGCAATCTACCCCTACCCTCTCCCAACCCATTTAAAAGGGTTTTAATACCCAGTTAGACCAGAGAGAACATTTTCCCTTAACTACAATTTACGGCGGCTTAACAAGGTTTAAAAAGAACGGTAATTGAATTTCGCAAAGCGTGAACTCCAAAAGCGAAAGCTTTTATTTGTCCATGTTAATTCTCAAAGAAAGATGGGTCTACGGTTTTAAAATAAAAGGAATAACTACTTTTTAGAAAGAAGATACTTAATAACGGTTTCATTAAAGAACAAAGGTTGTTCTACATTAACCACATGCCCGCAATCTTTAACCACTACCAATGAGGAAGAGCGGTGATTCTGCACCATTTGCCTTACCGAGGGCAAAAACAAATAATCTTCTTCCCCCATTAAATAAAGGGTAGGTATTTTTATATCCGCGGATCTAAAAAATCGCAATAAGGGATTTATCTCCGAAGTAAGCCTAAACCATCGGATAAACTCCTTTTGATACAGTTTTTTGGCCTCCCTCACAAATAATAAGCGGGACTCCTTATGATTCTTATTGGGCATGATCACAAATGCGAAGAATTTATACAACCACAGGTAGGGCACTATGGATTTAAAAATGACTCCCAAGCGAATTAGTACTTGTGATCTGAGGTTTAATTTCATAATAGCTCCGCCCATTATCATACTCTCCACTCGCGAAGGATGTTTCTCTGCCAAATTTCGGATTAGGATGGTTCCTAAGGAGATTCCTATAAAATGAGATTTCTCTATCTTCTCGTGATCGATAACCTCAACAATATCGTCTGTTATCGTATCAAAGGTATATTTATCCATAAAGGCATCCTTAAGGTGCAACTTGGAATTTCCGTGTCCCCTAAGATCCAATAGGAGCACATTAAAGTACTTTTTAAATTCCCTTAACTGCTTAAACCATATAGTAGAACTACCTCCAGCTCCATGCACAAAAGTGACCCACTTATCGGAGGTTTTATGAATATGTGTATTATAACTGATCAAATCTTATTATATTATTTAAGGTGTATTATGGGAATTCCCAACCAAAATCTATCAAAAGTAACCAAACCCGACACAACACTTTAATTTAAGGTTAACAAAAGGTCAAATTAACTGATTTTTAACCAAATACATCAAAAAATGTTCGTTTCCAATATTGATTTATACGTATATTTGAGAAGATAACATTAGCATTTTATATAGATATGGAAAATCAAAATTGCAGGATAGGATCTGTGACCCAAATGGACACCGGAACACAAGCCATTAATCTTTTGGAACAACAATATAAAAACTTTATGGAAAAGGCATCGACCATAAAATATACGGATTCCAAACTTGCGGAATTCTTTGAATCAAAAGCGACAAAAATTAATAAAATACTTAAAGATCTAACCGACTAGGGTCTTTATTCTTTATTTAGTTCCATACGCATCTGCAATTGCAATTCTTTTGCTTTTACAGCGGCTGCTTGTGCGAAATCCACGCCATTTGATGCATAGATGATTCCTCTGGAAGAATTCACCAATAGCCCAATATCTTTGGTCATCCCGTATTTGCATACTTCTTTCAGGCTGCCTCCCTGCGCCCCTACTCCAGGTACCAGAAGAAAACTATCTGGAATGATGTTTCGGATCTCTTTTAAGAATTCTGCTTTTGTTGCTCCCACAACGTACATGAGATTTTCTGAATTCTCATAGGTCTGTGAGGTTTCTAACACCTGTTTATACAACTCTTTACCATCGACCATTTTGGTTTGAAAATCGAAGGCTCCCAAATTAGAGGTCAAAGCCAATAAAATGGTATGCTTTTCCTTAAATGCCAAAAAGGGCTCTACAGAATCTTTACCCATATACGGCGCTATAGTAACGGAGTCGAAACCAAGATCCTCAAAAAATGCCTTGGCATATCTTGTAGAGGTATTCCCAATATCGCCTCGTTTGGCATCGGCAATAGTAAATTGTTCCGGATAGTGAGAGTTTAAGTATGTAATGGTCTTCTCCAAGGCTTTCCAGCCTTTAATTCCATATGCCTCATAAAAGGCCATATTAGGTTTGTAAGCTACGCACAAATGATGAGTAGCATCTATAATTGCCTTATTGAAGGCGAAAATGGGATCTTCCTCCTCTAAAAGATGTTCGGGAACCTTATCAAGGTCCGTGTCCAATCCAATACAAAGAAAGGATTCCTTTTTGCGTATTTGTTCAACTAAAAACTGGGTGGTCATAGGTATTAGAATATCTCGGAGGCTTCTCTTAATTTTTCAGTATTTTCCACCATGCTCAGCTCGTCTATGATACGTTGAATATCGCCATTCACTATATTCTGCAAGTCGTACAAGGTTAAACCAATCCTATGGTCGGTAACTCGACCTTGAGAATAGTTATAGGTTCTGATCTTTGCGGATCGGTCTCCACTACTCACCTGAGAACTCCTTTTGGCAGAATCCTCTTCCTGTTTTTTGGCCAGTTCCTGATCGTACAAACGGGAACGCAATACCTTAAACGCTTTTTCCTTGTTTTTATGTTGGGATTTTTGATCTTGACACTGTGCCACTAATCCGGATGGAAGGTGAGTTAAGCGCACTGCAGAATAGGTGGTATTCACCGATTGTCCACCAGGACCTGAGGAACAGAAAAAATCGATTCGTACGTCTTTGGGGTCTATCTGAACATCAAAATCTTCGGCTTCAGGAAGCACCATTACCGTAGCTGCACTGGTATGTACTCTTCCCTGGGTCTCCGTCTGCGGAACCCGTTGCACCCTATGTACTCCTGCCTCAAACTTTAAAGTACCGTATACGTCCTCTCCAGTAACTTCAAACTGTATTTCCTTGTAGCCTCCACTGGTGCCCTCGCTAAGGTCAATAACGTTGGTTTTCCATCCTTTAGATTCACAGTATTTGGTGTACATTCTAAAAAGATCACCAGCAAATATACTGGCCTCGTCCCCACCAGTACCAGCACGAACCTCCACCACAACATTTTTGGAATCCTCAGGATCTTTAGGTATCAATAGCAACTTAATTTCTTCCTCCAATGCGGGGAATTTACCCTTAGCTTCCTCGAGTTGCATTTTTGCCATTTCCGACATCTCCGGATCGCTACCATCTGCCAATATCTCCTCAGCTTCCGCTATATTATCGGTGATTTCAAGATAAAGCGTCCTTTTATCTACTAATTTCTTGAGATCCTTATATTCTTTATTCAACGCAACATACCGCTTCTGATCCGAAATAATTCCCGGTTGAATAATAAGGTCCGAAACCTCATCGAAACGCTGTTTTACTATATTTAATTTATCAATCATACACAATCTTGAATTGTTATGCGAATTTACGACAAATTTGCACATTTCATCATATCCCATTCCAATAGATCACATCATTTTTATGGATTTACTTCAGAATTTTCGATTTTATTAACGTAAAATCCTCTTAACCGATAATCCTTTTAAATCTCGCGAACCTCAATTTAACCCTCCTCCTGATGACCATATCATAGCGAAAACCAATACGTTCCCATTTATAATACAATCGATTTTTATCCACGACAGTTCATAACAGCAACGGAAAAAAATTATGTAGACAAGGTTCTTGTAAAATTACTGTAAAAGAAGCATGACATTAGTCGAATAAAATTCCCGGCGTCTTATGCATTATATTATTACTATCTAAAATAATGACTTCTGTTCCGTTCAATTGGTTTATTAAGGCCATACCACGGCCCACTCCAAGCACAAAAACAGCAGTGGACAAGGCATCACATAGTTCAGCACTCTTGGAAAAGACAGATACACTATTGATCCCGATGGCCGGAATACCTGTTCTTGGATCCATAATATGGGAGTATTTTTTACCGTCAATCATTACAAATCGATCAAAACTCTCCGTAGTTGCTACAGATGATTCCAGAACCGGAAGCCATGAGAATATTTTCCCTTTACTTAAAGGATTGGCTATCCCGATCAACCATTTTTCACCCGTAACCTTAGTTCCCCATGTCGTAAAATCACCAGCCGCATTGATTACTCCAGCACGAACCTGCTTTTCTACCAAATGTTCTTTGGCCTTATCCGCAGCATATCCCTTGCCAATGGCACCAAAACCAATTTTCATTCCTTTAATTTTCAAAAACACGGTGAGCTCCTTGGCATTCAGCTCTATATTTTGATACCCCACTTTAGTCAAAGATGACTTAATTTCCGCTTCCGTAGGTTTATAGTTCATGGCCCCATCAAAAGTCCAAACGCTTCCTAAACCTGCCTGGGTAATATCAAACGCCCCATTGGTGAGCTCCGAAATTTGAATGGCCCTTTCTATTAGCTGAAATAACTCAAAGCTTACCGCTACTGCCTTTATTCCCGCATTAGCATTAATGAGAGAGGTTTCAGAATTCTCATCCCAGGAAGAAATTAGTTTCTCAATTCGCTTTATTTCGGACACCGCTTCCTCTATATTGATATAACCTATCTCTTCATTATCGGCTACAACGGTAATATCAAATTTAGAACCCATCAATTTAATGGTTCGATGCACGGTAATAAAGTTCCTTTCCTGTGAAAATCCCACAAGAAAACAGAAACAAAGCATTAAGAAAATTACATTTCTCACCTAGCAAATTATTAGTTAGCGCTGCATAATTTAACCGAGTTGGCGATGTACTGGACGTAAATTTCTACCGTAATAGCTACAGAAATACAAGTCAACAGGAAACAATTTAGAGTTATAGGCAAATTCATAAGCGGGGGCAAGCTATAGGGTAGCAACTATTCAAAAATGCGCAATATATTTTCGCTGAGTTTGGTCTTAAATATTTTTAAGGGATTATTGGTGATGTCATTAATAGGAATACCGGTTTGATCGAATTCCGATCCATGGACGGAACAAGAAAAAATTCCGCCTTTATCCGCTACAAACCTCACCTGATCATTTTGTTCATGGCTACATATTTGGCTTGCAGCCACATAATTCCCCTCAAGGTTTTTTGCCACCACAATATCGGTATACTTAAGCGCCTGTTTGGATTTAACTAGGATGAAACCGCCTATTTTGACTAGCTTGGATGCTTCATCTGAATTCAAATTTATAGTAAAATCTACCTCCGAAGGCACAGGGTTTTTATCTAAATCATCTGCACTATCGGAAGAACACCCATGCAAACAAGAAAATGTTAACGCAAAGGCAGCCCCTGTCCCCAAGGTCCGTAAAAACTCCTTTCTTTCCATAACAGCCTTCGTTTATAAGAAAACGTTTGAAAAGTAAGATTCGTATACCTTAATATACAAAGGTGCCAAACTCACTCTGAATAGTGAGTTTTTTAACGGAACTAGCTTCTACCCTACCCACAATTTTAGCCTCTACTCCAAAACTCTCGGAAATTGCGATAAGATCCTCAGCAAACTCAGGTTTTACATAGACCTCCAAACGATGACCACAGTTAAAAACTTGATACATCTCTTTCCAATCCGTACCCGATTGCTCCTGAATTAGCTTAAACAATGGAGGAATAGGGAATAAATTATCCTTTATTACATGCAGGCTATCTATAAAATGAAGTATTTTGGTCTGTGCCCCTCCGCTACAATGTACCATTCCATGAATATCTTGGGCGCTGTACTTGCTTAATATCTTTTTTACTATTGGCGCATAGGTACGGGTAGGCGACAATACCAACTTCCCGGCATCCAAAGGTGCATTGGGCACGGAATCTGTAAGTTTTACGTTTCCAGAATACACCAAATCTTCAGGAACGGAAGCATCATAACTTTCGGGATACTTTTCAGCCAAGTACTTTGAAAAAACATCATGCCTTGCAGAGGTGAGTCCATTACTACCCATTCCCCCATTGTATTCATTTTCATAAGTTGCCTGTCCAAAGGAAGCCAAACCTACGATCACATCTCCCGCCTCTATATTGGCGTTATTGATCACCTCACTTCTTTTTATCCTAGCAGTTACAGTAGAATCTACGATTATAGTGCGCACCAAATCCCCTACATCGGCGGTTTCACCTCCTGTAGAACGGATGGTTATACCGTGACTCTCTAGGTCGGCGATCAATTCTTCCGTACCGTTGATAATCGCAGATAGCACTTCGCCGGGAATTAGGTTTTTATTCCTTCCAATAGTGGATGACAACATAATATTGTCTGTGGCTCCCACACAGATAAGATCGTCTATATTCATTATCAAGGCATCCTGGGCAATTCCTTTCCATACAGAAAGGTCACCAGTTTCCTTCCAATACATATAGGCCAAGGAAGATTTTGTTCCGGCGCCATCGGCATGCATCACCAAACAATAGTCATCATCATTGGTGAGATAGTCGGGAACAATTTTACAGAAAGCCTGTGGAAACAGCCCCTTATCAATATTTTTTATCGCATTGTGCACGTCCTCTTTGGAGGCGGAGACCCCTCTTTGACTGTATCGTTTACTATTGGATGAACCCATGATCAAAAGTTTGCGACAAAAATAGTAGAATCCACAAAAAAAGCCCACTAAATGTGGGCTTTTAATTCAATAAGTTACAAACGTCTTTTTATTTTATAAATAGGAGCTCCCTATATTTAGTCAAAGGCCAATATTCATCTCCAACTAAACGCTCCAATTTATCACAATGGTAACGAATCTCTTCAAAGTGAGACCTCACATTATCACAGTAAGCGAATGCTTTTTCATTAACATCAACCATATTATTGGCTTTCTTACGTTCCCCTACCATAGCATCAGTCCTTACTTTTATAACTCCAATATGTTCGGATATACGCGAAACAATATCTAGCTGACTCTCCGCCATTTTCTTATAATCATCGCCATAAAGCGATTTAAGACCGGTAATATTAGTTAATAATTTATTTTGATATTCTACTGCCGCGGGAATGATATAGCTGTATATCAGCTCATTAAATACTCTTCCCTCTATTTGAATATGCATAATATACTCTTCCAGCTCTACCTCCTGACGGACTTTTACTTCGATCTCGCTCATTACGTTCATAGATTTGAACAATGCCAGACTTTCCTTAGAGGTCAACACCTGAAGCGCTTGGGGAGTATTCTTATTATTGCTAAGTCCCCTAGTTTTAGCCTCCTTTTCCCAAGCTTCGCTATACCCATCCCCTTCGAACCTAATTCGTTTGGAAGTTTTAATGTATTCTCGTAATACGTTAAAAATAGCCTCATCCTTCTTAAGACCTTTCTTATCTATTAGAACATCAACTTCTTTTTTAAAGATCTGCAATTGCTTGGCAACGATGGTATTTAGAACCATCATAGGTTTGGCGCAATTGGCCTTAGAACCTACACCTCTCATTTCAAATTTATTGCCGGTAAAGGCGAAGGGCGAAGTACGATTACGATCGGTATTGTCTAACAATATTTCTGGGATCTTCCCTACGACGTTCAGTTTTAGATCCGTTTTCTCCTCGGGCGATAATTTTCCTTTAGTAACCCCTTCCAATTCGTTGAGCACTTCATTCAACTGCTGCCCTATAAAAATGGATAAAATTGCAGGAGGCGCTTCATTAGCCCCTAACCTATGATCATTACTAGCAGAGGCGATAGAAGAACGCAACAATTCCTCATAGGTATCTACAGCCTTAATGGTATTCACGAAAAAGGTTAAAAACTGAAGATTCTTCATTGGAGTAGAACCAGGGCTTAGAAGGTTTACTCCGGTATTGGTAGCCAAGGACCAATTGTTATGTTTCCCCGAACCGTTTACCCCAGCAAATGGCTTTTCGTGAAAAAGTATCTTAAAGTTATGCTTGTCCGATACCTTTTCCATGATATCCATTAGCAACAGGTTGTGATCTACCGCCAAATTGGTCTCTTCAAATATTGGGGCAAGTTCAAACTGATTTGGTGCCACTTCATTATGACGAGTCTTGACCGGAATCCCCAATTTGGTACATTCCTTCTCCAATTCTTTCATAAAGCTTAGGACCCTTTTAGGGATCACCCCAAAATAATGATCGTCCAACTGCTGCCCTTTGGCTGCAGATTGCCCAACCAACGTTCTTCCCGTAAGAGCAATATCTGGTCGGGAATACGCCAAGGCTTTATCTACCAAAAAATATTCTTGCTCCCAGCCTAAGGTGGCATTCACCTTAGTAACATTTTTATCGAAATATTTCGCTACGGCCGTTGCTGCCTCATCAACAGCATTCAAAGCCCTTAACAAAGGTGCCTTATTATCTAATGCCTCTCCAGTATAAGCTACAAAAACGGTAGGAATACAAAGGGTAGCACCGTAAAGGAATGCAGGAGAAGTAGGATCCCATGCCGTATAGCCCCTTGCTTCAAAGGTATTTCTAATACCTCCATTAGGAAAGCTAGATGCATCCGACTCCTGCTGCACCAATTGTCCGCCTCCAAATTTTTCCATCCCTCTACCTTCGGGGGTCAGGTCAAAAAAAGCATCATGTTTTTCAGCTGTCGCATTCGTTAACGGTTGAAACCAGTGCGTATAGTGTGTAGCTCCCATAGAGATGGCCCAAGATTTCATTCCTTCGGCAACCTGATCGGCCACCTTACGATCTATTTTGGTCCCTGAAATAACAGCCCCCTTAATTCGGTCATAGGCTTCCTTAGTTAAGAATTGCAACATTCTTTCCTCATTAAAAACGTTGGCTCCAAAATACTCGGAACGCCTTCCCTTCTCCTTAACTTCTATCCTACTCCGATTATTACTACGCTCAAGGGCACTAAATCTCTGCTTTGACATGTATATTTTTTTTTACAAAAATAACAATTCTTTAAAATAATACAGCAAAAATAAAAAATATAATAAAATACCCTACCAAAATAGGGGGTGTCAAAAAAAATAATGATTTTTAGAACATTAACCCCCATGATTTTAAGGGTGCTTTTATAAAAACACTAAATTTGTTAATCTAATATTAAAATCAACAACATTATGAGCAAGTCTAAATTAGAATACATTTGGTTGGACGGGTACCAACCCACTCAAAACATGAGGAGTAAAACCAAGGTTGTGGATAATTTCAGCGGAAAATTGGAAGATTGTCCAATTTGGTCCTTTGATGGAAGCTCTACCCGGCAGGCAGAAGGAGGTGCATCTGATTGCGTATTAAAACCCGTAGCAATCTATCCTGATCCTGACCGTACCAATGCATGGTTGGTAATGAACGAAGTTATGAATGCAGATGGCACGCCCCATCCTTCAAATGCAAGATTCACAATTGACGACGACAATGATGATTTCTGGTTTGGATTTGAACAAGAGTACTTTATAATGGATGTTAAGACCGAACTTCCATTAGGCTTCCCAAGGGGAGGATATCCAAAACCACAAGGAATGTATTATTGTTCTGTAGGCGGATTAAATACCCACGGTCGTGAGTTGGTGGAAGAACATGCCGATGTATGTATTAAAGCCGGTCTAAATTTCGAAGGCATTAATCAAGAAGTTGCATGTGGACAATGGGAGTTTCAATTGTTCGCCAAAGGGGCCAAGAAAGCAGGTGATGAGATTTGGGTGGCCAGGTATTTATTGGATCGCCTGACTGAAAAACATGATTATTATATTGAATACCACCCCAAACCACTTGGTGACACCGATTGGAACGGCTCTGGAATGCATGCCAACTTTTCCAACACCACCTTAAGAACGTGTGGGTCAAAAGAAGTCTACGAAAAAATATGCGAAGCTTTCCGTCCGCTAGTGAAGGAACATATGGCCGTTTACGGTGCCTATAACGATCAGCGTTTGACCGGGAAACACGAAACCGCTTCCATCCACGATTTCACTTACGGTATTTCTGATCGCGGTGCTTCCCTTAGGATTCCGATCTATACTGTATCAAACGGATGGAAAGGCTATTTGGAAGACCGGAGGCCAGCCTCCAATGGTGACCCGTACAAAATTGCGGGTAGAATCATCAAGACGGTCAAATCTGCTGTCCTAGAGCCTCAGCACTCCTAATCAATAATCATTTATTTTTAGGGCCGCTAACCTAAAAAGGTAGCGGCTTTTTTTATGCCACTAATCGATTTACAACCCGATAAATCACCAGACAATATATTCTCACAAGCTACGAAACCCGATATTAGGTAACGGTTAAATACACAAATGTTATATATCCGCTCAGTAGGATCAAACCGTCTCTCCATCCCAATCGCAAACCTTTTGGAATGAATACCAAAGGCAATATCACAAACGATATTCCCAGCATCCAAAAAATATCATTGGTCAACAATCCTTGATCCATCACTTTAATAGGCTGTATCATAGCTGTTATTCCCAATACTGCCAAAAGATTGAAAATATTGGACCCAATAAGGTTTCCTAATGAAATAGCTTTTTCCTTTTTTAGAACCGCAATTACCGAAGCAGCCAATTCAGGGATACTTGTCCCCACCGAAACTACGGTAACGGCTATAATACGCTCACTTACCCCATAAAGGGTAGCCAAACCAACTGCACCTTGGATCAATAACTCCGATCCTCCCCATAAGGCAGCTCCTCCCAGTCCTAAAAATAATACCGTTTTATAAAGTGGAAGTGGCATATCATCTTCGGGCAATTCATCTACAACAGCCGTTTTTTGAAATCGCAATAGGTATACTAAAAAAATGAAAAGACAGATCAACATCGCGAGGCCTTCGTACCGTTGTATCTCTCCATCAAAATAAATAAATCCGAAGAACAGGAGGGAAGCCAACATCATAACGGGCCAATCTGTCGTATAGAAACTTTTTTTTACGTCTATATTTGAAAGTATTACAGTTATCCCCAGCACCAATCCAAGGTTTGCTATATTGGAACCAACCACGTTACCAAGGGCCAGATCCGGAAATCCATCCATTGCAGCTTTCACACTTACTATTAATTCTGGCGCCGATGTGGCAAATGACACCACTGTCATCCCAATCACTATTTTTGGAATATTTAGCTGCAAGGACATTGCCACTGCCGCTTTTAATAGCCAATTCCCACCAAAAATCAACAATACTAAACCAAAGCCTATAAATAGAATATCCTGCATTAAAAATTTTTTTGGCAAATATAATCAACTCACTATATAAAGGCTCTTTTTATTAGGCGTGAAAATTAAAAACCACCTAAAACCAACCATCCTCTACTTTAATGTCAAACAATATGATTCAATTCGTAAAAATACCACTACTCTAGACAATCTTATTTTTCATCCTTCGGCATGCGTAGAAACATAAAGTCTCGAATATAGCAAAATGGGGTTTCCGTGGATAGCCCATTTTGTTCCCTACTTTGTCATTATATTTGTATTTCAAGATTTCCATGCAATAAAGCAAATGGAACAATAGTATCAAAAAAGCAAGTATAGATGAAAAAATCTCTCTTCAGGTTTCTGGCCAAAATCAATAAAAGTATATTGCCCTCTTTTACAAAAAGGCGCTTGGATCTTTCTAGGGCTAGTAAATTTCAACTGGCAATCATCGGATGGCGCTATTATGTTACCATAAATGCGTTGGATTAAGGTTGATTTACAAATCACCTAAAATTTCATCAACGAGGCAATAGTGTACCCTTTCAACTTTTCATGTCCCTTTAAAAATTGCAGTTCCAACAAAAAGTTACATTGCACTACCTCTCCACCCAAACGCTCTATTAATTTACAAACTGCACTTGCGGTACCACCCGTAGCCAACACATCATCATGCACGAGTACCTTATCTCCTTTGGATATGGCATCTGAATGAATTTCTAGAACGTCTTCCCCATATTCCAAGGTATAAGTTTCACGTATTTTGTCAAAAGGTAATTTTCCCGGTTTCCTTACCGGAACAAATCCGGCACCCAAATCTACCGCAAGCATAGGAGCAAAAAAGAAGCCCCTACTCTCCATTCCCACCACTTTATCAATTTTTTGGTTGCCCAACATCTTCAAGAGCGCCTCTTTTGCTGCAGATAATGCATGAGCATCCTGCAATAATGGAGTTATATCCTTAAAATAAACCCCTTTCTCGGGGAAATCCGGTATGTTTCTTACGTATTCTTTAAAATCCATTTATTTTGCCTCAGTTATTTTGTGGTAAATGTAAAAAGAAATATATTTGCAGCCCGAAACAAAACCATCTTGTTTCGTTTCAAATGGCCTCGTGGCGCAACTGAATAGCGCATCTGATTACGGCTCAGAAGGTTACTGGTTTGAATCCAGTCGAGGTCACGAATAAATCAACAAAAGGGAATAACGAAGCAAGCTAAAAAACATAGCTTGCTTTTGTTTTTTAGAATGTGTAGTTATTTTTTGTTGATTTTCAAAGCGGAGCTTTCTCTGGTTCACGAGCAAAGCGAGTAATCCAGGATATTGACTACTAGTTGTGATTATTCAAAAATTGTCACCAATCAATAAAAGTAGAAGTCTACATTTTTACAGCTCTTAAAACAGGAGCTTTCTCTGGTTCACGAGCAAAGCGAGTAATCCAGGATATTGACTACTAGTTGTGATTATTCAAAAATTGTCACCAATCAATAAAAGTAGAAGTCTACATTTTTACAGCTCTTAAAACAGGAGCTTTCTCTGGTTCACGAGCAAAGCGAGTAATCCGGAATATTGACTACTTGTTGTGATTATGAAAAAATTATCACCAATCTATAAAGGTAGAAGTCTACAGAACTAAAAGAACACCCAAAAACATAGCTTGCTTTTGTTTTTTAGAATGTGAAGTTATTTTTGTTGATTTTCAAAGCGGAGCTTTCTCTGGTTCACGAGCAAAGTGAGTAATCCTGACAACATTCTACAGAACTAAAAGAACACCCAAAACATAGCTTGCTTTTGTTTTTTAGAATGTGTAGTTATTTTTTGTTGATTTTAGTACAAGATATTCATTTCCTCAGCACCTTCCAGTCACAAAATCTAATAATTCCTGCAGCAATTGTCCGACCAATCATTATAAGTCGTATTTTTGTTTAATCTTTTTACTTAAAGAATGAACAACGTTAAGAAAGAATTCAGCATACGCGATTTAGAGAACTTGTCAGGAATAAAAGCCCATACGATCCGTATTTGGGAGAAAAGATACAATTTGCTGGCCCCCGAAAGAACTACCACCAACATTAGGACCTACAGTTTAATCAGTTTGCAGAAACTATTAAATATTACCATGCTGTACAATGCGGGCAATAAGATATCCAAAATAGCAAAACTTTCCGATGAAGAAGTCCCAAAACTAGTAAAAGAACTAGCTGCCAGCAATAATAAAAACAATCATGCAATTGCAAGTCTAAAGTTGGCTATGATTAATTTTGATAAGGAACAGTTCTTTACCATTTATGATCGCATTTCAGAAGAAATGAGCTTTAGGGAAGTTTGGCTAGAGGTATTTCTTCCTTTCCTAGACGAAATTGGCCTACTATGGCAGACCGATACGATCTGCCCATCCCATGAACATTTTATTTCCCATCTTATCAAGCAACTCATTTTTGTAAACACCCAAGGTTTAAAAAACAAAGAGAGTCTTGATGCCAAAAAGACCTTTGTACTTTTTTTACCAGATAATGAAATTCATGAACTAGGATTACTGTACTTAAACTACGAATTGCTTCTAAAAGGACATAAAACAATCTATCTGGGACAGACCATGCCACTGGAGGGCTTGGAAAGTATTAGGCCGTATTTTGACAACCTAATTTTTGTATCCTATTTCACGGTTGCGCCCTCCCCCGACAAGATAATTAAATACATTGCTGATTTCCAGCAAATAGTAAATTCCAAAAACAAGTACCAATTGTGGCTTTTAGGACAACAGGTCCACCAATTAAAGAATACTTCAATACCGGATTGGATCAAAACATTTACAACAATTAACGCAGCTATTAAAGCTTCGTCTACCAATCATTAATTATTATATAAAGACGCTTATACCCATGAAACCCAAAGTAGTTATTATTGGATCCGGATTTTCATCCTTATCAGCCTCCTGTTATTTGGCGAAATATGGGTATGAGGTAGCTATTTATGAAAAAAACAAATCTGTTGGCGGCAGGGCCAGACAGTTTATAAGGGACGGCTTCACCTTCGACATGGGACCTAGCTGGTATTGGATGCCCGATGTTTTTGATAGATTTTTTAAAGATTTCAACAAAACCACCGCCGATTATTATGTTTTGGATAAACTGAATCCAGCGTATAACATTTTCTTCAAGGACGATGTAATAACTATTGGGGACAGCATGGATCTTATCTGTTCGGAATTTGAACGAATAGAAACCGGCAGCTCCAAACCCCTAAGGGATTTTATTGCCAGAGCCCAAAAGAACTATAAAATTGCTATTCACAAAATTGTTTTGCGCCCTGGCATTTCGCCTTTAGAACTGATAAGCAAGGAGACGATAGGGAACTTGAATCAATTTTTCACTTCCATCAGCAAAGAAGTCCGAAAACGCTTTAAGAATCCGAAATTAATTGCCACACTCGAATTTCCAGCACTGTTTTTAGGAGCAAAGCCAAGCAATACCCCCTCCTTCTATAGTTTTATGAATTTTGCAGACTTTGGCTTAGGCACCTGGCATCCGAAGGGAGGAATGCACCAAGTGATTAGAGCTATGGAAACCTTGGCAATAGACTTAGGGGTTAAAATCTATACAGACCAGTCGGTTACTAGAATAAATGTAAACAACAACGGCAAGGCTACTGGAATTCAGCTAAACGGCAATACCATAGCCACAGACATCGTCTTAAGCGGAGCCGATTATCACCATTCAGAGACCCTGTTGGCCCCAAAATTTAGACAGTTTTCCGAAGCCTATTGGAATAAAAAAACTTTCGCTCCTTCCTCCTTATTGTTCTATATGGCGTTTAATACCAAATTAAAGAACGTATCACATCACAATCTATTTTTCGATACCGATTTTGAACAGCATGCCAAAGAGATTTACGACAACCCCAAATGGCCGAAGGCTCCTCTATTTTATGCTAATTTCCCATCCATAACAGACCCGACTATGGCACCAGAAGGATGCGAAAGCGCCTTTTTCCTTATCCCTATTGCGCCCGATCTGGAAGACAGTCCCGAACTCAGAGAAAGGTACTATAACATTATTATGGAACGATTTAAAGAGCTTACAGGCCAAGAAGTGAGCAACAACATACTCTTTAGGGAAGATTTTTGTGTAAACGATTTTAAGGAGCAATACAACTCCTACAAGGGAAATGCTTATGGATTGGCCAATACCCTTACCCAGACTGCCTTTTTAAGACCTAAGCTAAAGAGCAAAAAAGTGGATAACCTCTTTTTTACGGGTCAGCTTACCGTTCCAGGACCAGGGGTTCCTCCTGCGCTAATATCAGGTAAACTGGTATCTGAACTCATCTATAACCAACTAAAACCTTAAAGAATGAAAGCTTTATTCGATACCGTTTCCTATAATTGCAGCAAGTTGGTTACAGAGCATTACAGCACTTCTTTTTCCTTAGCCACAAAAATGCTGGGAAAATCTATAAGGGCTGACATCCACAACATCTATGGCTTTGTGCGCCTTGCAGATGAAATAGTAGATAGCTTTCACGGGTATGATAAGTTATATTTATTCAATAAATTTGAAAAAGATCTTTGGGATGCCCTAGCACACAAAATAAGCCTAAATCCAATCCTAAATTCATTTCAACATACCTTTTTCAAATACGATATACCCTTTCATTTGGTAGAATCGTTTTTAAAAAGCATGCGGATGGATATGGGCGATAAAGTTCAGTTAAACGAAAGGGAGTATAGGGAATACATTTACGGATCAGCGGATGTAGTAGGGTTAATGTGTTTAAAAGTCTTTGTCAATGGAAATCAGCAAGAATACCAAAAATTGCAGCAATCGGCCATGGCCTTGGGCTCTGCTTTTCAAAAAGTAAATTTCTTAAGGGACTTAAAAGTAGATTATGAAACGCTTAACCGGAGTTATTTTCCCAATGTAGATTTAAACGCCTTGGATCAGGGTAATAAAAATAGAATCATTGCGGAAATAGAAGCCGATTTTAGAACGGGATACTCAGGAATAGTACAATTGCCTCCACAAGCCAAATTCGGCGTTTATATGGCCTATAAATACTATTCCAAGTTGCTTCAAAAATTACAAAAGACACCTCCCTTGGAAATTAAAAAGCGAAGGATACGGGTTTCCAACTATCAGAAATTTGGTTTGCTGGCCACTTCCTATGTCAATTATAGATTAAAAATGGTATAATATGAATATGTTTTATTGGGTATTGATTTTCATTTCCACCTTTTGCTTTATGGAATTTATGGCATGGTTTACTCATAAATTCATTATGCACGGTTTTCTATGGAGCCTCCATAAAGACCACCACCAAAAAGACCACGACTCCAAGTTTGAAAGGAACGATACTTTTTTTATATTCTATGCCATGATTAGCATGACTTTCTTTTATTTGGGGTCCCAGACTACTTTTTGGGCCGGATGGGCCATAGGATTTGGGATAATGGCCTATGGGGCTGCCTATTTCGTAGTTCACGACATTTTTATCCACCAGCGCTTTAAGTTATTGAGAAACGTCAATAACTGGTATGCCAAGGGAGTAAGAAGAGCACATAAAATGCACCATAAACATCTTGGGAGAGAGAAAGGGGAATGTTTTGGAATGTTAGTAGTCCCTTTTAAATTTTTTCAAAAAAACAAATAGAATATTCCTCGAAACCGACCATCTCTGAGGCAAGTTCGCGATCAGGGATCTTCCTAGAAATTTTAGATAAAATTCCTTCCTAGGAAAGGATTACTGCATTAATAAGTCGTCCAAAAGCTTTCTAGTCTGAGCACTGTTCCAATCTGCAGCTCCGGTTTCGGCTACTACAATCTTCCCTTCCTTGTTAATGATATAAGTGGTGGGAAGTAGCTTGGAACTAAGCACTTTGGGTTCTGGAGAATTGGAATAATAAACGGGAAGGTATAAATTACGTTTTTCGAGAAAGGCATCAACTTTTTTTCGATCATCATCGGTAACAAACATAAAGGTTACTTTATCCCCATAATCGTCATAAAGCTTTTGAAGGGTAGGCATTTCGGCCACACAAGGCGGGCACCAAGTAGCCCAATAATTAAGAAGTACCACATTTTTCTTTTGTGATTCAAACTGAAGTGTTTCGCCCTTCAAATCTGTCAATTCCCACTCATAGGTATCCAAAGGGGTTTGCATTCCTTCTTTTACCATGGCGGCACTTGTAGCCATTAACTTACTGGCCATTACTTTTACTTTAAAACCAATTGGTGTAAACAACAGGATCAGTATCCCTGCCAAAAAAATAAGGTTAACAACCCAATTCTTCTTTAATTTAACACCTTTCATCTCAATAAGAGCTTATCTATGATCAACTTCACCTTATCATTGTCCCAATCTGCGACTCCCTCCTTTTGGATCACTATCCTTCCGTTCCTATCTAGCAAGTAGGATTGTGGCGGCTTACTGCCATCTACAGGCATGGGATCGCCAACTATGGAATACGTAACCGGGAAGGTAAATCCCTTTTCTTTCATAAATTCCTCAACAGGCTCCCTTTCCTCATTGGTAATGAGATAAAAATCTACCCTCCCTTCATAGTTATCGTACAGCTTTTGGATACTTTCCAACTCTGCTTCACTGGGCAAGATCCAAGACCTCCAGAAATTAATAAAGACCACCTTTCCTTTAGATTGCTTAAAATTGAAAAAATCCCAATTGGCATCCTTTAGTTTCCAGTTGTAGTCGGTTACCTGCTCCCTGTTGTTCTCCTTGGTTACTTGTGGAGAAAATGAAAATATCTTGTTCAACAACACCTTGCTATAATCGCCAAGGGGCGTAACAAAAAAAGATAATACCAATGCCATGATGGCAATATTCAAAACCGTTTTCTTGCGCATTTTCATTTATTTTATAAGGTTGTCAAAACTAAAAAACTCCTGATGATTATCAGGAGTTTTTTGAAAGTATTTACTGTAATGTATTATACGGCATTTTCTCTTTTGATCACGTTAAGAGCTGAGCCTTCATTAAACCATTCAATTTGTTGCTGGTTATAAGTATGATTCAATTTTATAGTATCCTTACTGCCATCTGCATGAACCAGCTCCATAGTAATCTGCTTCTCTGGAGCAAATTCATTTATGTCTACAAAATTGAAGGTATCATCCTCCTGAATAAGATCATAGTCGTTTTCATTGGCAAAAGTAAGGCCTAACATTCCTTGCTTTTTAAGATTGGTTTCGTGGATACGGGCAAAGGATTTTACCAAAACTGCGGCCACCCCTAAATGTCTTGGCTGCATTGCAGCATGCTCCCTAGAAGAGCCTTCCCCGTAATTGTGATCACCAACCACTATGGTCTTGATACCGGCGGCTTTATAGGCCCGCTGTGCATCAGGTACTCCAACATATTCCCCAGTTAATTGATTCTTGACAAAATTGGATTTCTTGTTATAGCTATTAATTGCGCCAATTAAGGTATTGTTTGCTATATTATCTAGATGTCCACGGTATCGCAACCAAGGTCCTGCCATAGAGATATGGTCGGTAGTACATTTTCCATGAACTTTAATGAGGAGCTTTACTCCTTGCAACTCCGATACCTTAAGCGGCTCAAAAGGCTCGAGCAACTGAAGTCTTTCACTATCTAGAGCGACAATTACCTCGACCGAACTTCCATCTTCATTGGGAGCCAAGTATCCATTATCATCCACTTCAAAGCCCAATGGCGGCAGTTCGATCCCTCTTGGAATATCCAATTTAACTTCCTCTCCATCCTCATTGATCAAAGTATCATTCATTGGATCAAAATCTAACCTCCCAGAGATTGCTATTGCAGCGACCATCTCCGGAGAACCAACAAAAGCGTGGGTGTTAGGGTTTCCATCAGCACGTTTAGAAAAATTACGATTAAAAGAGTGCACAATAGTATTTTTTTGATCCCCCAACATATCACTACGGTCCCACTGTCCGATACAAGGACCACAGGCATTGGTGAAGATGGTTGCACCAATACTCTCAAAGGTCTTAAAAAGTCCATCGCGCTCTGCAGTAAATCGTATCTGTTCCGATCCAGGGTTGATCCCCAAATCACTTTTGGGTTTTAATTTCTTATCAATAGCTTGTTGAGCGATAGAGGCGGCACGGGTCAAATCTTCATAAGAAGAGTTTGTACAAGAACCGATCAACCCCCACTCTACTTTTAACGGCCAATCGTTTGCACGGGCCTTTTCTCCTAACTCACCAACTGGAGTAGCAAGATCTGGTGTAAAGGGACCGTTCAAGAGCGGTCTTAAGGTTGAAAGATCAATTTCAATCACTTGGTCGAAATACTGCTCTGGATTTTCATATACCTCATCATCTCCAGTCAAATATTCTTTAATTTTATTTGCTTCGTCTGCAACCTCTTCCCTATCTGTTGCACGTAAAAATCGCTCCATAGAATCATCGTACCCAAAGGTTGATGTAGTAGCTCCGATTTCGGCACCCATATTACATATAGTACCTTTTCCAGTACAGGAGAGGTTTTTGGCACCTGGACCAAAATACTCAACAATAGCCCCAGTTCCTCCTTTAACGGTTAGGATCTCGGCTACTTTTAAAATTACGTCTTTAGAGGCGGTCCAACCATTTAGCTCACCAGTCAATTTTACACCTATAAGCTTTGGAAAACGAAGTTCCCACGCCATACCAGCCATAACATCAACAGCATCTGCACCACCTACTCCAATGGCCACCATTCCCAATCCGCCAGCATTTACAGTATGCGAATCAGTACCGATCATCATTCCACCAGGAAATGCGTAATTCTCCAATACCACTTGATGTATAATTCCCGCTCCCGGTTTCCAAAATCCGATCCCATATTTATTGGAAACAGACTCAAGGAAATTAAAAACTTCATAACTAACCTCATTTGCTCTAAGTAAATCTGGCACAGCACCTTGTTTTGCTTGAATCAAATGGTCACAATGGGTTGTAGTAGGAACAGCAACTTTAGATTTTCCAGCTTGCATGAACTGTAACAATGCCATCTGTGCGGTAGCATCTTGAAGTGCAACTCTATCCGGTGCAAAATCTACATAGTCCTTACCTCTTCCGAAAGCCTTAGTCGGGTTCCCTCCCCATAAATGGGAGTATAAAATTTTCTCTGAAAGGGTCAAAGGTTTGCCAACAATCTCACGAGCTTTATCTACGCGCTCTGCCATGCTAGCATACACCTTTTTAATCATATCGATATCGAATGCCATTATATATAATATTACGAGTTAAATTAATTTTTCAAAATTAAGAAAATACCACAGTTTAATAAAACTTTTAAACCAAGAATAGTCCAATTTTACACGATTGCAAAAAAGATGGCCCTAAACCCATCTTAAACGCAATTATACACGGTGTTTAATACCGACTAATTCTCAATATTTCCTTGCAAACTACAAAAGCTTTTGAATAATATCAGCTTCTGTAATCCCTTCGGCCTCAGCCTTGTAATTTTTTATGATCCTATGTCTTAATATTCCCATTGCTACCGCTTTAACGTCCTCTATATCTGGAGAAAATTTTCCATGGACAGCTGCATTGGCCTTAGCAGCCAAAATTAAATTCTGGGAAGCCCTGGGACCTGCGCCCCAATCTATATACTGCTTCACAAATTCTGATGCTCCTTCTGTATTTGGTCTGGTACTATTCACCAATTTAACAGCGTATTCCACCACCAGATCCGGTACGGGGATCCTCCTTACCAAATGTTGTATTTCCAGAATTTCCGCTGCAGAAAAAAGAGGATTGATCGTAGGTGTAAAATCAGAGGTAGTCGCCTTTACCACCCGTATTTCTTCCTCTATGGTTGGGTATTTCAGCTCTATGGCAAACATAAACCGGTCCAATTGAGCTTCCGGCAAAGGATAGGTCCCTTCTTGTTCAATTGGATTTTGAGTAGCCAACACGAAGTACGGTAAATCCAATTTATAGGAATTACCAGCTATAGTCACCGCCCGTTCCTGCATAGCCTCCAGTAGGGCGGCTTGTGTTTTTGGAGGGGTACGGTTAATCTCATCCGCAAGGATGATATTGGCAAATATAGGTCCTTTAATAAATTTAAAATTTCGATCTTGGTCCAGCACCTCGCTCCCAAGAATATCACTTGGCATTAAATCTGGGGTAAACTGAATTCTCTTGAAATTGAGTCCAAGTGCCAAGGATATAGTATTGACCATTAAGGTTTTTGCCAGTCCAGGAACCCCTATTAACAAGGAATGGCCACCTGTATAAATGGAGAGGAGTACCTGATCTACTACCTCTTCTTGACCTATGATAACCTTGGCTATTTCCTTCTTAAGTTCCTGATTTTTAACTACTAAGTTCTTAATTGCCGTTACATCTGACATGCCATTAATTCTTTATCCAATTATTGGCAAAGTCGCAATCCTTATTCGCTGCGTTAACACTAACGTAGGTATCTTTAATATGATTCTCCATCCATTTCCTAATGGCATTGAATTGTTTTTCCCTTAAGGCCAATTCTTGTATTTTAATGTAATCCTGGGAAAAATTAGCCACATGCTCATCAAAACGATTGGTGATTTTCATGATCTTATATTTTGGACCACCTCCCCTTGGATCGTTTTCCATAATAGGCCTAGAGATTTCATTGTCTTTAATATCCCTTACCTGGTTATACAGGGAAGGTTCCATTTTCGTCAATTCAAAACGGGAACTGAAATCCGACGGATTTCGCAACAGACCACCATCAAATTTTGTTTCTTTCTCATCTGAGAAATTTAGAGCAGCTTGGGCAAATGTAAATTTCTCATCTATTACGCCCTGTCTTATACTGTCCAATTCCTTTCTTGCATTGTTCAATTCCGATTGGGAAATTTCTGGACTTATTAGAATGTGCCTTAAATCTAATTCCCTTCCTCTAATTTTCTCTACAAAAATGATATGGTAGCCAAAATCGGTTTCAAAAGGCTCGGATATCTCACCTTCTCGCATACTAAATGCTACATCCTTAAATTCCTTAACAAAGGGAGTTTCTCGGGTCATACTATAAAACCCTCCCTTAGATTTAGAACCTGGATCTTGGGAATACAAAATAGCCTTTACACTAAAGCTGGCATCGTTTTCTATGATATCTGCCCTAATTTCATTTAATTTATCAATCACCTTTTGCTTTTCCTCTTCGGATGCCTTAGGTTCTTTTACGATTTGGGCAATTTCCAGTTCCGCACCAAATACCGGTCTTTCGTCCTCAGGTATCTTGTTAAAGAATTGCCTAACCTCCTCAGGTGTAATCTCTATTTCGGAAATAATTTTGTTCTGCATTTTTTCGGAGAGCATTCTCAACTTATTAATTTCATACAGGTCCTCACGAAAACTTACCTCATCGTCTTTCTTGTAATAGTTGAGCACCTTTTCCATAGAACCGATCTGAGCGACCAATTGCTGTAATTGGCGATCTCCGGTAGCATTTACCTCGTCATCAGAGACCAAAATACTATCCTGTACCGCTTGATGAGCATACAGCCTATCTTCCATCAGTTTGCCTAAAAGTCCACATCGAGTGATATCGGCAGTGGAAGCACCCTGATTTTTTAGATCGATCAAGGTTTTTTCGATGTCCGATTCCAAAATCACATAATCCCCAACCACAGCAGCAATTCCATCCAATTTTATCTTGGTGAAATTATTGACCGTATCCTTCTTAGAGATTGCAGATTCTTCAACTGTAATTTCTTGGGGCTCTACTTGTGTATCGGGCAACTTTTCAGTTTCTTGAGCACCCATTACTCCCGTAAACAATAAAATAGAAAGGGAAAGACTTGTTTTAATTACCTTGTTCATATACTTCAAATTCTTTATCTTTAATAGCTTCATCTATAATTTCTATCTCCAATTTTTTCATATAACTCAACTTTCTTCTATTTAAAAGGAGTTGTTTTATTGTCGGTTCAACAAATGGAAGTGGAGCAATATCGTTGATATCCAAGACATCATTAATTTTTGCCAAATATACCCCTAAAGAGTCCTGCAATTCAAAAAATTGTGATTTTTTTAAGTACCTCCCCTGATTATCAGTAGTTAAGGGTCTAATCTCTTCCATAACCCTATTTACACCCACCCAAATGGAATCGTTAAAATTCATCTTTTTAAATTGGATACTAATGGAGTCCAGATACACACGATCTGCTTCCTTAAAACTCTTCAACTTACTGGAAATAACTTCTTTATCCATATATTGTATTGGCAACTCAACAAACCTCAACTGCACTATCTGCTCCTTTAGTTTAAAATTTTCCTTCTCACGCTCGTAAAATTCAGCTAGTTGAAAATCGCTAATGATAGTATCTTGGGATTTTAACACCAAAGCTTCCTTATAGGCACCTGTATAAAGGTCCGTTCTGTAATCGGACACCAAGTCCTCGAAAATTTTTAATTTGTCTTGTGTTAAGTTAATTTTGGCCTTTGAAAGCAATAATTGCTTGTAGGCCCAATTATTAATAAAATTAGTGACTACCGAAGCACTGTCCTCCTTAGACATATTTCCGAATTTTAGCGATTTCAGATCTTCCTTATAGAGATAAGCTTCCCCTACCCTGGCGAGTGCCACACCGTCCGATTGCTTCTTAAAATAAGAATCACAAGAAATAAAGGTGCATAACAAAACTGCCCACAATACAATCTCCCGTAATACTTTTAGTTTTGTTCTATAAAAGTGCATGTAGCAAATTTAGCAATTACACATCGTTATGCAAGTTCTCATACCTTTAGATGTAGTACTTTTAAGTAAATAAAACAATCAAAAGTCCAACATTGACTTTACTACAACCATTATTATGTTTTTTTACTAATTTTACATGATGAAGGAAAGAAAAATTAAATTGATTTGGGACTTTAGGGGACAAGCGGCACACAAGACTGCCTTGCATCATAAAGTTCATTTGGAAGAATATAAAATATTAAACAAGCTCGAAAATAGCATCACGGGAAATCTGGACATCAATGAAATGTACGCCATTGCATTCCTCGTGGTCAAGGAATCGGAAATGATTTCGGTCAGGGACGCCTTAAGACCTCACAGAGGGGAGGTTTATACTGCAGAACAATAAATCAGGACTTAAACAAACATCTACATGCAGCTAAAGCCCACTTTTTTAATAACTCCCCTCCTCATTTTAATCTGCTCTTGTATATCTCCCCAAAAAACACACCAAAAAAATATATTGACAACCGCCTTGTCCTCTACCCACCCCAAAATTAAAATGGTAATGGACAGCGTTAAAAAATTCGAGTTACAGATAATCTACACCCAGATTGATCGCGATAAGGATAGCGTAATCCTGACCGAATTCCCGTATCAGGTAAACGATAGTAATTATTTTTATCCTGCAAGTACGGTGAAAATAATTACCGCAGTATTGACCTTGGAAAAATTACAGCAGATGAAATCCATAGACCTCTACTCCCGCTTTTACGTGGAGGGCGATTCTATCGAAACCACCTTTGCCAATGAAATATCCAAGATCTTTACTGTAAGCGATAACGAGGCAAATAACCGATTATTAGAATTTTTGGGACAGGACTACATAAATACCCAATTAAAGAATAAGCACATTAGCCCAGTGCGCATCTCACATCGCCTATCTGCGCCCAATGCATTTGAAATAACCACAACCCCATTAATTGCATACCTAAACGATAGCACCACCACACCATTACGCCCAACTATCAACAAAACCGCCATTCCCCTAGCCCTCAATGGAATTTCAAAGGGAAGCGGTTACTATGACGAGAACCAGCTAATTGTGAAACCTTTCGATTTTAGTTTAAAAAATTACTATCCCCTTAATACTCAGTTCCAAGTGTTGAAGCGTATCATTTTCCCTGAACTCTATAAAAAGGAAGACCAATTTCAACTTGGAGAAGCAGAACGGGATTTTCTAATAAAGGCAATGTGCACCCTTCCCAAGGAAATGGGGTATGACACAAACGAATATTACGATGGGTATGGTAAATTTTTCATGTACGGGGATCATCGGGAAGCGATTCCCACCAATATAAAGATATACAACAAGGCAGGCAGTGCTTATGGCACTTTAACGGATTGCGCGTATATTATTGATAAAGAGAATAATATAGAGTTTATGCTTGCAGCCACGATTCTCGTTAACAAGAATGGTACTTATAATGACAATGAATACGAATATGAAACTATCGGACTTCCGTTTTTAGCACAGTTGGGCAGGGAAATCTATAAGTTGGAACTGCTCAGGAAGTAAGAATTCTGTCGAAAGTCAAAAGCTCGCGCTACCGGACACGTCCGAGTGAGATTAGCTCACCTGATTACCGACTACTGTCTAACCGTCAACTGACTCCATCTAATACTCACATCTACCCTCTAACCAATCACTTAAAACTTTGATTTACAGTAAAATATAATTTTGTGCTTATAATTTTATTTCACTGATCTCCATAAATTTACCCAAACTTATGTTAGACATAGTTCATATCCATGGGCCCGTCCGTGTCTGGGACTCAATACTAAATACGTTGTACCAACTACTTTATACTTAATACTCAACCTTAAACCGGTTCACCGTATAGGTCAAAATCTGCCGCCTCAAAAATGGATAGGTCCACAAACTCACCCACCTTTACATAATGTTTTGATGCATCTACTAACACTTCATTATCCACATCAGGGGAATCGAACTCGGAACGACCAACAAAATATTTGCCTTCCTTCCTGTCAATAATACAACGCAAGGTCTGCCCTACTTTTTCCTGATTTAGTTCCCAAGAGATTTGGGATTGAAGTTCCATTATATCGGACGCCCGTTGTTGTTTCACTTCTTCTGGGACATCGTCTACCAACTTATACGCATGGGTATTCTCCTCATGGCTATAGGTAAAGCACCCCAGCCTCTCAAAACGCATATCCCTAACCCATTCCTTCAAGGTGTTAAAATCGGCCTCCGTTTCTCCTGGATACCCCACGATCAAGGTAGTCCTAATGGTCATACCAGGCACCATTTCCCTAAAATCCTGCAATAATTTTGTAGTTTTTTCTTGAGTGGTTCCCCGGCGCATACTTTTCAGAATAGAATCTGAAATATGCTGCAAAGGGATATCAAGATAGTTACATATTTTCGGTTCGCGCTTCATGACTTCCAGAACATCCATTGGAAATCCTGTTGGAAAAGCGTAATGTAACCTGATCCACTCAATTCCATCGACCTTCACTAATTCTTCTAACAATTCTGCCAAATTCCGCTTCTTATAGAGGTCTAAGCCGTAGTAAGTAAGGTCTTGTGCAATCAAAATTAATTCTTTCACATCTTTAGCAGCCAATTTATTGGCCTCTGTAACCAAGTCCTCTATAGGGGTACTCCTGTGTTTCCCTCGCATAATAGGAATAGCACAAAAGGAGCAAGGTCTATCGCAACCCTCGGCAATTTTCAGATAGGAGTAATTCTTCGGAGTAGTTGTTAAACGCTCCCCTATTAATTCGTGCTTATAATCAGCCCCTAAGGCCTTTAGCAAATTGGGCAATTCGCTGGTCCCAAAATACTCGTCCACATTCGGGATTTCTTTTTGAAGATCTGGTTTGTAGCGCTCACTTAAACAACCGGTAACAAAAACCTTGTCGACCTCACCAGATTCCTTCTTTTGAACGTATTCCAAGATGGTATTTATGCTCTCTTCCTTGGCATTGGCAATAAAGCCACAGGTATTTATAACTACCACATTGCCTTCCCCTTCATGCACTACCTCCTTATTATTGGCCTGCAACTGCCCCATTAATATTTCCGAGTCGTATACATTCTTGGAACACCCCAAGGTAACAACGTTGATCTTATTCTTTTTAAGTGACTTTGTACGCATATTTTCTTAATGAGGTGCAAAAGTACGATTTGCAAAAAGATTGGAGTTCGTTTATGTTTTTATTTAACGTTTGCGCCATAAACCATTAGCGCTTTTAAATTATAAAGCATGCCGTACACCTACTAAATAATTACTTTGGTGATAATTTTAAAATCTCTAAGAGGCTTGATAGAGGGCACTACTAGAACTATTGATAATCTACAAGCTATTCTACGCTATGTTTTGGTACTAAAAAAGGAGTCTACAAATTCTATTTTATTAAAAACCTGAAGATCGTCCAGACCTTCGCCAACACCTATATATTTTACGGGAATTTTAAATTGATCAGAAATACCGATCACCACTCCACCTTTTGCCGTACCATCTAATTTGGTTACTGCCAAAGCTGTCACTTCCGTGGCTTTTGTAAATTGTTTGGCCTGTTCAAATGCATTCTGCCCTGTAGAACCATCCAGCACCAAAAGCACCTCATGAGGCGTATCTGGAACCACCTTTTGCATAACCCGCTTCACCTTGGTTAGCTCATTCATAAGATTCACTTTATTGTGCAACCTACCTGCGGTATCAATGATCACCACATCAGCATTTTGATTAACTGCCGAACTTAGGGTATCAAAGGCAACAGAAGCGGGATCACTTCCCATATTTTGCCTTACTAAGGGGACATCTACCCTATCTGCCCATACTTGGAGTTGATCTATAGCAGCGGCCCTAAAGGTATCTGCAGCACCTAGCACCACCTTTAACCCTTGCTTTTTAAATTGGTATGCCAATTTCCCTATAGTGGTCGTTTTACCTACCCCATTAACTCCCACTACCATGATTACATATGGTTTCTTATCCTTCGGAACAGAATACTCTGTTTCAGTACCAAAATTGGTTTCTGATAACAGGCCAGCTATTTCCTCCCTCAAAATACGGTTGAGTTCATCTGTACCAACGTATTTATCCTTGGACACTCTAGCCTCTATTCTTTTTATTATCCTCAGGGTGGTATCAACACCTACATCTGAGGATACCAAGATTTCCTCTAGACTATCTAGAACATCATCATCTACCTTTGATTTCCCTACTACTGCCTTTCCTAGTTTAGATAGGAAGGTGGACTTAGTTTTTTCTAGACCCTTGTCTAAGGATTCTTTTTTTGGTGTTGAAAATAATTTCTTAAATAAACTCATAATCGCGGCGTATTCCTTTTAACCAAAGATATGAAAATAAAAAAGCCACTCTCATTAGAAAGCAGCTTATAAACCGTTAAAAGGGATTTTTATTTCTTGTTCAACCAGTCATTGACTAATTCTGGTGTCATTACTGACTCCACAAAAGTGTAAGCACCTGATTTTGGAGACTTAACCATTTTAATAGCCTTAGTCAATCTTTTTGAACTAGTCTGTAAACTTGCTACTGATTTCTTTGCCATGACGTATTATTTTATTTCTTTATGAACTGTCATTTTCTTCAAAATAGGATTGAATTTTTTGATTTCCAACCTATCTGGAGTATTCTTTTTATTTTTGGTCGTAATGTACCTAGAGGTTCCTGGCTGCCCAGACTCCTTATGCTCAGTACACTCCAAAATAACTTGAATTCTGTTACCTTTCTTTGCCATTTTTTCTTAGTATTTCAGGATTACTTAATCAATCCTTTCCCCTTTGCTTCTTTCAAAACAACGGAAATTCCTTTTTTGTTAATACTCTTTAAAGCCTTAGCAGAAACCCTTAAGGTTATCCAACGGTCTTCTTCTGGAATATAGAAACGTTTTTTGGAAAGATTAACATCAAATCTTCTTCTGGTTTTATTGATAGAGAAGGACACGTTATTTCCAAACATGGCCCTCTTTCCAGTAACATCACAAACTTTAGACATTTCGCTACTTTTAATTTTGTTATAAACAGGGTGCAAATTTAAGCTAATTTTATGGTACACACAAAATTCTTTGTCACAATTTTAAAATTTCTTTTTGCAAAAGCTCAAATGCTTTATTTACAGACTTTTGCACAACCCTATCTCTCTGGCTTCCCATAAGGTATTTTTCTACTATAACGCGTTTTGGGGAAGCAATGGCGATATATACCGTTCCCACCTCAACATCCGCATCCCCTTTTGTTGGTCCTGCATTACCTGTCGTTGCTATGGCAAAATCTGTTTTAAGCAACGCTCTGAGATTGCTAGCCATAGCCTCTGCCACTTGAGCGCTTACCACGGAATACTGCTCTATTAAGGCCTGAGGCACTTTAAGCACCTCTATTTTGGTCTGCGTAGCATAACTCACCACACTTCCTTTAAAGTAAGCAGATGCTCCAGGAATGCTTGTAATCTTCTGAGCAATTCTTCCCCCAGTAAAACTTTCCGCCGTTCCTAAGGTCATATTCTTCTGAATCAATAAATTAGCCACCAGCTCCTCAATGGGCTCTCCACCGTCTTCTCCATAGATCAGATTACCAAGCAAAGCCTTAATCTTATTAGCTTCGGACTGCACCAAGGCATTCAACTGATCCTTATCGGGTCCCTTACCCGTAAGTCGTAATCTTACAGATCCCAAACTAGGAAGGTAGGCCAACTTTACTTCAGAGGGCAGCCTCACCTCTACAGGCTCAAGAATCTCGGCAATAGCACTTTCTCCCATGCCATAGGTAATCATGGTCTTATGGACAATAAAAGGTCTCTTGAACCCCTCTATGATTCTCGGAACCACTTTGGTCGTGATCAGGTGCTTCATTTCAAAAGGCACTCCCGGCAACGAGACTACCACCTTTCCATTTCTTTGAATCCACATTCCAGGGGCCGTGCCGTATTCATTGTGGAGTACCTCTGCCCTACTGAGCACCCAAGCCTGCTGTCTATTCAACTCCGATATAGGGCTGGAGATGTATTTTTTGAATATTTCTTCCACGTGCAAAAGCACCTCATGATTCTCTACCAAGGTATCACCAAAGTATTCACATAAAGTATGTTTGGTAATATCATCTTTTGTAGGACCCAAACCGCCTGTAACAATGACAATATCAGATCTAGATTCGGCTTCACGAAGCGCTTTTAAAATATGCGCTCTATCGTCCTGCACAGAACTTATCTGATAAACAGAAACCCCAATTTTATTTAATTCTTGGGCAATAAAGGCAGAATTGGTATCTATGATCTGGCCTATTAGAATTTCATCACCTATAGTAATTATCTCTGCAAACATTAAAGGCTGAAATCGTTTTTAAGTTCTGCAATTACTTGATCAACATCCTTTTTAAGCATAGGTACCAGTCGATCTATTTCTGATGTATTTTCCACTTTTTTACCAAGCGTTTCTATTTGCAAGGCAATTGCACGGGACTGCTCCATTCCCAACAAATCCACATTTGGCTTAATCTTATGCGCCAATTTGTAAACGCTATCGTAATTTTTAAGTCCCAATTCCTTTTCGAGCTCCGCCAAATCCTGCGGCACTTCCTCTAAAAAAACAGTAATAACAGATTTGATAAATTCCTCATCCCCATCTGCCATTTCATTTATTTTATCCAGATTATAGATCATTTATTTAATATTTATGGAAAACAACTCCGTAGTTTCAAGTGTACCAGTAAGATAGTCATTTGCACGTACTCTACCAACACCGGCAGGAGTACCTGTAAATATGATATCCCCTTTTTTTAGCATAAAAAAACGTGAAACATATGAGATTAACTCATCTATCTTCCAAATCATCAGGCCAGTATTCCCCTCCTGCACCACTTCATTGTTTTTTTTTAGCTGAAAATTAAGGTTATTTAAATCATTAAAGTCGGACTTAGGCAGCCAATTTCCCACTACAGCAGCACCGTCAAAACCTTTTGCCTTTTCCCAAGGCAGGCCTTTCTCCTTTAGCTGGGATTGCAAGTCCCTTGCTGTAAAATCTATTCCCAACCCTATTTCGTCATAATAATTATGGGCGAAATCAGTTTCAATATGTTTTCCCACTTTTTTAATTTTCACCAATACTTCCACTTCATAATGGACATCTTGAGAAAATTCGGGGATATAAAAATCCTGTTCTTTTGGTAATACCGCTGAGTCTGGCTTAATAAACACCACTGGATCACTTGGCCTTTCGTTATTTAATTCCTTTATATGATCCACATAATTACGGCCAATGCATATAATCTTCATAATTATTATAGGTTGATTTAGGTTTAAGTGTTAAGTTAAAGCCAGTAAAATATGATTTTAGTTGCACTATTAAAGCTGAAAATTTAGTTTGGAAGTTCCTTCTAAAATCTGAAATCGTTTCCCCCCATGCTTCAATAATCCCCTGCATCGACAATGGATCTAGTAAGTTTAACCTACCACCAAGGCATTAATGATTTAGCCCAGCTTATTGTTTAATTTGCTCAATTTAATTTGGGTCAATACTTTTTTAGTATACAATGGGAAATCGGCATTTAAGATCCACCCAAAATATCCAGGCTCCTTCTCCAGTACTTCATGGACTTTTTTGCCCTTGTGTTTTCCGAAAGAAAAAACCTCTTCCCCTTCCTTGTCTAACACAATGAATCCAGCAAAATCGACTGATTGCTTTCTTGTGGTAAATTCAGATAATTTCTTGACATTATTCTCAAGTTCGGAATACCGGTCCAATTGTGACAAAAGCACTTCATAAGTCGCCAAAGTATCTGCTTCCGCACTGTGAGCATCCTTCAGGTCCTTATCACAATAAAACTTATACGCCGCTTCTAAGGTACGTTTCTCCATTTTATGGAAAATAGTCTGCACATCTACGGAAACCGTACTTTTCATATCAAAATCTATATCTGCCCTCAGCAATTCCTCGGCCAGAAGTGGGATATCGAAACGGTCGGAGTTATACCCACCAAGATCGCATTCCTTAATCATTTTATAGATCTCTTTGGAAAGTTCTTTAAAAGTTGGTTCTTGAGCTACTTTTTCATTGGTAATGCCATGAATGGCCACTACTTCGTCTGGAATGTGCATTTCTGGATTTACCAACCATGTTTTACTCTCCTTGTTCCCGTTGGGAAACACTTTTAAAATGGCTATTTCTACGATCCTGTCCTTGGCTACATTGGTGCCAGTAGTTTCTAGGTCAAAAAAACAAATAGGTCTTGTAAGCTTTAATTGCATGTTGAAAGTTGTTTTTGCAAATATAATTTATTACAAATGTACGGTCTAAAATGCAGTTTGATGAATTATGGGGTATAACATTCCTCAATAGCCCATTAAGGCGCTGAAACACTAGTTTCCTAACTACCCAATTATCGCCACACTGATTATTAGATATGAATAAGCAACTTTTCTATGCCAATGTCACTTGGATTAAACCT
Source organism: Arenibacter antarcticus (assembly GCF_041320605.1). Classification (NCBI taxonomy): domain Bacteria; kingdom Pseudomonadati; phylum Bacteroidota; class Flavobacteriia; order Flavobacteriales; family Flavobacteriaceae; genus Arenibacter; species Arenibacter antarcticus. Next base: position 2,793,313 of record NZ_CP166679.1, on the reverse strand, counting down.
CTCGATTCACGTCCCAAGCTTCCAGATAGTCAGCCACCGCCTTTACGAACATTCCGCCCAAAGCACCGTTTACGACCCTATGATCATAACTATGCGACAGGTACATCTTGCTCCTAATGGCAATAAAATCGCCCTCTTTAGTCTCAACGACAGCAGGTATTTTTCTAATGGCTCCCAAGGCAAGGATCCCTACTTGTGGTTGATTGATTATAGGTGTTCCAAAAACACTTCCAAAAGTCCCCACATTGGTTACTGTATAGGTGCCCTCTTTTACCTCATCGGGTTTTAAGGCGTTGGTCCTAGCTCTTCTAGCCAAATCGTTCACCGCCTTTGCCATGCCTACCAAATTTAATTGATCTGCATTTTTTATGACTGGAACAATTAAATTTCCATCAGGCAAAGCTGCTGCCATCCCAATATTTATATTTTTTTTCTTGATTATTGTTTCTCCCTCCAAGGAGATATTGACCATAGGGTATTTCTTTAAAGCAAGGGCCACTGCCTCCATAAAAATTGGGGTAAACGTTAGTTTCTCCCCTTCCCTTTTCTCAAAGCTTTCTTTTACCTTATTCCTCCAATTCACTACATTGGTCACATCCACCTCTACAAAGCTTTGTACGTGGGCAGAAGTAGCCAGACTGGCATTCATATGATGGGCTATTAACTTCCCCATCCTGGATAAAGGAATATGTTCGTCCCCGTTATCCGGCTGAGTCAAGGTCGTATTGGACTTAACCTCCTGCACCTTTGTTGGAACCAATTTTTGCGCAACATTTATGCGTTCCTCTACAACATTATCTGTTGCCTCAGTAACCCCCACAGAAGAATGCTCCCCACTTGGCTTCCCTTTGGCAATGTATTCCAATATGTCATTTTTGGTGACTCTTCCTTCACTTCCCGTTCCCGTTATAGCGTCTAGCTCGGCCACGCTAATCCCCTCCTGTTTGGCAATATTTTTCACCAATGGGGAATAGAATTTATCGGAGCCATTAAAGTCCATAACTGCGGGGGAAGTATGCTCTTTTGCCTCCTCCACGGTTTTCTCCACCGCTTTTATATTGACGTCAGGACTAGCGGCAGCATCCTCCGACATGTCGGATTCTGAGCTTTGGGCACCATTTCCATTAATCTCTATAATCGCTACGGTCTGCCCCACTTTTATTACATCGTCTATGGCATACAATTTCTCCACCAAAACACCATCTACCTCACTTGGAACTTCAGAATCTACTTTATCAGTGGCTATTTCAAAAACGGCTTCATCCATCTCTATAGTATCTCCAACTTCCTTGAGCCATGAGGTAAGGGTAGCTTCCGCAACGCTTTCCCCCATCTGCGGTAATTTTAGTTCAAACTTTGACATATCCCTATTTAATAGACTTATATTGATTAATATTTTGCAAAAATAATAAATAAAAGACCACATCATTGATCTTTATTTATTTCTTATTAGAATTTCAACTATGCTTTTAAGGAATTCTCAAATGGAATCCTATTTAAAATACTTCTTCCCAAGGTAACCTCATCGGCATACTCCAATTCGTCCCCAATGGCAATTCCCCTAGCAATAGTAGATGTTTTTATTTCCATTCCAACCAACTGCTTAAAGATATAAAAGTTAGTGGTATCTCCCTCCATAGTAGAGCTTAACGCGAAAATAAGCTCTTTTATTTCTCCTTGTTTAACTTTTGCTACCAAAGAAGCTATTGTCAAATCTTGTGGCCCTACACCTTCCATCGGTGATATTTTTCCGCCCAGCACATGGTAGAGTCCCTTAAACTGGTCGGTATTCTCTATGGCCATAACATCGCGAATATCTTCTACTACGCATACTATAGCCTGATCTCTTTTGGGGTTCGCACAAATCTCACAGAGCGCCACATCGGAAATGTTATGACAGTTTTTACAAAACTTTATATTGGTTTTTAAATTCACCAAGGAACTGCTCAATCTAGTGGTCTGTTCATTTGGCTGTTTTAATAGGTGTAGCACCAACCTCAATGCAGTTCGCTTACCAATACCTGGTAATTGAGACATCTCATAGACCGCATTTTCCAATAGTTTAGAAGAGAATTCCATAAATACAAAATTACAATTTTAAAGTATTTAATACCGATGATCCTAGGAAAAGAAATAATATTACCAGCTAAGGAAAATAGAATTACAGCCCTAGTTACAACCGTAATTATTTATTAGTTTTTTGTACTTTGCCGGCTTAATAAATAAATATGACCCCTACCCTTATTTTAGCATTGATAGGATGCTATTTCCTAATGCTATTATCCATTTCCTATTTCACTGGAAAAAATGACTCCAATGCAGATTTCTTTAAGGCGGGGAAACAATCGCCCTGGTATCTGGTTGCCTTTGGAATGGTAGGCGCATCTTTGTCCGGCGTCACTTTTATTTCCGTCCCAGGGTGGGTAGAAGGCTCGGATTTCAGCTATATGCAAGTGGTTTTCGGGTATCTCGCTGGGTATATGGTCATTGCATATGTATTGCTGCCCATATATTACAGATTAAACGTCACCTCCATCTACGAATATCTGGAGAGTAGGTTTGGGGTAGTCAGTTATAAAACGGGAGCTTTTTTCTTCTTTATATCCAGAGTATTGGGTGCCTCCTTCAGGCTATTCTTGGTAGCCATAGTCTTGCAACAGTTTGTTTTTGATGCTTGGAACGTTCCCTTTGAGGTCACCGTTACCCTCTCTATCCTTTTAATATGGATATATACCTTTAAAGGTGGAATAAAGACCATCGTTTGGACCGATACGCTACAGACCCTGTTTATGCTGGTTGCCGTTGGATTGTCCATATACCATATCAATCAAGAATTGGGGTGGAGCTTTAAAGAATTCTTGGTCTCTGAAGAATTAAAAAGGTATAGCACTATTTTCTTTACCGATGATTTCTTTAATAAGGTCCACTTTGTAAAATCCTTTATCGGGGGGATGTTCATTGCCATATGTATGACTGGTCTAGATCAGGATATGATGCAAAAAAATCTCACCTGTAAAAATCTAAAGGATGCTCAAAAGAATGTGGTCTCCTTTAGTTTGGTACTTATAGTGGTCAACTTTGCCTTTCTTTTATTGGGGGCACTATTATTTATTTATGCCAATAAGTTTAATATTAGCATTCCCATGATGGATGGGGTTGCCAAGCCAGACCTTTTGTTCCCTGAAATTGCCATTAACAGCGGTCTTGGAATTACGGTGGCCATCACCTTTATGCTTGGGCTAATCGCAGCGGCCTATAGTAGCGCGGATAGCGCACTTACAGCACTTACCACCTCTTTCTGTGTAGATTTCTTAAATATTGAAAAACAACCGGAAGCCAAACAAAAGTCCATCCGTAAAAGAACACATATAGGAATGAGTATCCTACTCATTATTGTAATCATAATCTTTAAACACATACTGGACAAAAACGTAATAGACGGACTCCTAACAGTAGCCACCTATACCTACGGGCCGCTACTAGGCCTTTTCAGTTTTGGAATCCTTACTAAATATCAAATTAAGGACAAATACGCAGCATTAGTTGCGGTGGTTTCCGTCGTATTAATTGTAATGATCGCCAATATCCCATCAGAATCTTTAGGAGGCTATCAGGTAGGGTATGAACTACTCCCAATAAACGGTTTAATTACTTTTGTAGGACTTTGGTTTATCAGAAAAAAAAGATAAAACTGACGTAATTGCCTAATTTTTGGAGGACCTAAAAATAGCTGTTAAAATACTATTGGAAGAGGCCGTAGTACCACCAACCTTTGCCCTATAATAAATACCAGAAGGCAAATTTCCATCGAAGTTAAATCTAGGGAAATTAACAGATATCGGGTATCAACAAAGAATGACTGCTGATTTGGAATAATCTACCCTTTGAGAGTCCGATTTGTTATGTTAAAAGGCGTGTTAAACAATGTTAAACAGCATAATAAAAAGCCGAAAAAATACGTCCTTTAAGTAGGAATAATAATTTCAGTCATTGATAGGGCTATATTTTTATAGTTAATGGTTAGTGTTTAGTATAGTTTATCAATGAAAGAAACCCGGAACATCTGTTTCGGGTTTCGATTTTGTTATTTACATTATTCTTATTAAGCTACCACCTTATAACGACACTTCCCCAGGTAAAGCCACTACCAAAGGCGGCTAGCACCACCAAATCTCCAGACTTTACCCTTCCTTGCTCCCAAGCTTCTGTCAATGCGATAGGAATAGAAGCCGCGGTGGTATTCCCATATTTCATAATATTATTGAATACCTGATCATCTTGCAATCCAAATTTCTTTTGAACGAACTGCGAAATTCTTAAATTGGCTTGATGCGGGACCAACATATCGATATCCTTGGCTTCCAAATTATTCGCCTTTAAGCCTTCCACAATAACTTCGCTAAAACGGACCACTGCATTTTTAAAGACAAACTGACCATTCATATAGGGGAAATAAGATTCATCATTAGGGTCGTTATCCTCCAAAATATCATTTACCCAACGTTTTCCCATTCCAGGCGCAATTAATGACAATTCTTCGGCATGCTGCCCTTCGGAATGCAAATGTGTGGATAGTATCCCTTTCTTAGAATCCTTCTCCCTAGTTAATACCGCTGCTCCGGCACCATCTCCAAAAATTACGGAAACTCCCCTCCCCCTAGTAGTCATATCTAGGCCATGGGAATGTAGTTCGGATCCAATGACCAATACATTTTTATACATACCACTTTTTATGTACTGATCCGCTACAGACAAGGCATAAACAAAACCTGAACACTGATTTCTTACATCCAGTGCCCCTACTGTTTTAATCCCTAGATCGCGTTGCACCAAAACCCCAGGCCCAGGAAAATAATAGTCGGGACTTAAGGTAGCGAACACAATAAAATCGATATCATCCTTATCTAGGCCGGCACGTTCAATGGCAATTTTAGCGGCTTTAACCCCCATAGTTGTGGTGGTATCCCCATCACCTTTAATAACATGCCTTCTTTCCTTAATTCCTGTACGTTCTTGGATCCATTCATCATTGGTATCCATCACTTTAGACAAATCGTCATTGGTAACCACATTATCTGGCACATAAAAGCCAAGACCTATTATTTTTGAGTTGAACATTTTTAGGTGTATTTAATGGTTTGAGCTTATGCGCTCCTTTTGATTATAAAATCTAAAGTATGGGAAATATTTTAAGATTGCCTAAGATAATCAAAAAAATATCTGAGCAACATATTTATAACCTCGAGGCCAAATATTACGCAAGGACATGCATAAATGACACAGGATTGAAACATGTTCACAAAGTGAGTGTCAGTTTGTCACCTTTATCGCTTCTGGTACTTTTTTTGACCTTAACATCCCGTAAAACATAAAAATTATAGAAGTATGGCCACAGGCAAGATTAATGTTTCCGTAGAGAACATATTTCCGCTCATAAAAAAATTCTTATACAGCGACCATGAAATTTTCCTTAGGGAGCTGGTTTCAAATGCAACAGATGCAACGCTAAAACTGAAACACCTAACTTCTATTGGAGAAGCCAAGGTTGAATTTCAGAATCCATTTATTGAGATCAAGATCGATAAGGAAGGAAAAAAAATCCACATTATAGATCAAGGTGTGGGGATGACCCAGGAAGAAGTTCAAAAGTATATTAACGAAATTGCTTTTTCAGGGGCCGAGGAATTCTTGGACAAATACAAAGATGCCGCAAAAGATTCCGGTATTATCGGTCATTTTGGACTAGGATTCTATTCCGCTTTCATGGTAGCCGAAAAAGTAGAGATCATCAGTAAGAGTTATACCGATGCACCTGCTGCCCATTGGACTTGTGATGGATCGCCAAACTTTACCTTGGTAGAAGGTGAAAAAGAAACAAGGGGAACAGAGATCATCCTTCATGTTGCGGAAGATTCTACCGAATTTTTGGAAGAAAGCAAGATTGGTGGGTTGCTAAGTAAATACAACAAGTTTATGCCTATTCCCATTAAGTTTGGGACAAAAACAGAAACCCTACCAAAACCAGAAGGTGCCAAGGAAGAAGATCCCGCACCTACACAGGAGGTAGATAACATTATAAACAATCCCAATCCTGCTTGGACCAAGCAGCCTACAGAACTTAAGGAAGAGGATTATAAAGGATTTTATAGGGAATTATATCCGATGCAGTTTGAGGAGCCCTTATTCCACATTCACCTAAACGTTGACTATCCTTTTAATTTGACAGGGATTTTGTATTTCCCAAAATTGACCAATGACATAAGTTCTCAAAAGGACAGGATACAGTTATATCAAAATCAGGTTTTTGTCACCGATAATGTAGAGGGAATCGTTCCAGAATTTCTTACCATGCTTCGAGGGGTGATAGATTCTCCGGACATCCCATTAAATGTTTCAAGATCCTATCTTCAGGCAGATGGGGCGGTAAAAAAGATATCGACCTATATTACCCGTAAGGTTGCCGATAAATTAACATCATTATTTAAAAATAATAGGGAAGATTTTGAGGCCAAATGGAACGATATAAAAATCGTTATCGAATACGGAATGCTTTCCGAAGACAAGTTTTTTGAAAAGGCAGATAAATTTGCGCTGTACCCTACAGTAGATGGGGCCTATTACACCTTTGAAGAACTTCAGGAAAAAGTAAAAGCGAATCAAACCGATAAGGACGATAAATTGGTACTTCTTTACACCTCTAATAAAGAGGAGCAACACAGTTATATAGAAGCTGCTAAGGCAAAAGGGTATGAAGTACTATTGTTGGATTCTCCAATAATATCGCACCTGATGCAAAAATTGGAAACCTCCAAGGAGAAAATTTCCTTTGCAAGGGTAGATGCCGATCATTTGGATAACCTGATCAAGAAAGAGGATACCCAGATTTCAAAACTTTCGGATGAGGAAAAAGAGGCCTTAAAAACTGATATCGAAAAAACTATTAACAATAAAGGCTATACCATTCAAATGGAAGCCATGGATAGCAGTGCCTCACCATTTATAATCACCGAGCCAGAGTTTTTGCGACGAATGAAAGAGATGCAACAAACTGGTGGTGGTGGTGGAATGTTCGGGATGGGAAATATGCCAGAAATGTACAATCTGGTAGTGAATACTAACCACGAGTTAGTTTCCGAAATCCTTAACACAAAGACTGCTAAGAAGAAAGAGCGACTTATAAATCAATCTTTAGATTTAGCCCGGTTGTCCAAGGGACTATTAAAAGGTGAAGAACTTACCAATTTTATTAAGCGTAGCTATGAAATGGTAAAATAAGGACTGAGTACAAAGTATTGAGTATTTTATGATAGGAGGCCGTATCAGAAAAAATGATACGGCTTTTTTTTTTGCTTCAAGAAAAATAATTTCCCCGTATCTTGTACGGCATAGCAGTAACTATTAACAGCAATAAAAAATAGAATGACCTATCCTTGGCATCTTTACCTCATGGCAATCCTCTACCTAGTTGCTGGAACCATGCACTTTATACAACCCAATGTATACCTTCGCATAATGCCTAGGTATCTGCCACATCCTAAACTCTTGGTTGCATTAAGTGGGCTTACAGAAATACTTTTGGGAGTGGGTTTGTGTTTCGGGGCTACAAAAGATATTTCCATCTATGGCATTATGGCTATGTTGACCGTATTTCTCTTGGTACATTTTTATATGCTTAAAGGCAAAAAAGAAGCGGCGGGAATTCCCAGGTGGATACTGATTCTTCGGATTCCATTACAATTAGCGTTGATTTATTGGGCCTATTATTACCTTGGAAATATTTAAAATTGAAAGACAACAGCATACCCATGGAAATAATAAGATTTTTAAAATGAAAGTCATCGCTACCAATACAGGTGCCGCAACTACTTTTCTATGGAACGGAAAAGAGGAACAGACCGGAATCTATAAATACCCCTCCCAACAATCGTTGTTCCTAGGAGAAACTGATGTAGAAAACGACATTGTAGTGGATCGGAAACATCATGGAGGGATCCATAAGGCCTGTTTTTTATTTGCTTCTGAACACTACCCGTATTGGAAGTCGATCTATCCAAGTCTAAGCTGGGATTGGGGCATGTTCGGGGAAAACCTGACAACTCAAGGAATGGAGGATTCCACCACCAGAATCGGGGATATTTATCGTATTGGTTCCGCCTTGGTGCAAATTTCCACTCCAAGGGAACCTTGTTATAAATTGGGAATACGGTTTAATGATCCTAATATCATTAATATGTATATAACCTACGGTCAGCCTGGCACCTACGTTAGAGTTTTGGAGAAAGGCCGTGTTACACAAGGCGATACCATTGAACTTGTTCAGCAATCCAAAAATACCTTAACAGTAAAGGAATGCTTCACTATTATCCTTTCCAAGCATAAGGATCCAATTCTGTTATTGAAGGCAATAAATAATCTAGCCATACCAGAATACAAACGGTTGCGACTTCAGCAGTATTTATAATTCAGGATCGCAACTATAAAATATTATATTTAGTTTAGAAGTCCATAGATTTTTAAAAGGCGAAAAGCCTCGCCTACTCAATTTCGCCCAGATTTATCATGTGCAAAGAAGAGCTATAGGAATGCATTAGTTGAAATCTAGAAACCGAAGAGTTTGGCTAAAGCCAAAATCGCTATAAAATTTTCACCACGGGTTAAAACCCGTGGCAATTGAAAATCATTAAAGACGAGTGGTTATTGAAAAACTTTTAACCCTGAGTGAATCGGAGTAAGCGAACAAATTAAAGTAACTAGTTTAAACATCTACAAGACCAATTAATCGGATTCTTAATGAATACTCCATTATTTTCAGACCCTATAAATCTTCAACTACCTGATAGCGATATTATCTATTACCCCAACTTCATTTCTGTTCCACAGGCCGATTTCTATTTTGATCAGCTTAAGAATAATACACCTTGGCAACAAGACACTATCACCCTATTTGGAAAAACACACCCGCAACCCAGACTTACAGCCCTTTATGGAGACAATGGGAAACCCTACAAATATTCCGGTATCACCATGCATCCCCATAAATTCTCTCAGGAATTATTGGAAATCAGAAATAGCATCCAACGTAAAACGGAAATTGAATTCAGCAGTTGTTTGTTAAATTTATATAGAGATGGAAGCGATAGTAACGGCTGGCATGCCGACGATGAAAAGGAATTGGGGAAAAACCCTATTATCGCATCCATCACCCTTGGCCAAGAACGCTATTTTCATTTAAAACACAAGAAGCTAAAAAATTTAAAACATAAAATACTGTTGCAACACGGCAGTTTATTGTTAATGAAGGGGGAAACGCAGCACCATTGGCTACATCAGATTCCCAAAACAGCAAGGTCCGTTAAGGAAAGAATGAACCTTACCTTTAGGGTAATCACATAAAAAACACTACACCTCTCAAACTCCTTAAAACAATTCGTTCAAGACCTTAGCCAAACGGAGTCCACCTCGCTGTAATTGTCGCTCCACAGTAGTCCAATATTTATAACCGTAGTCATATCCCAGCTTCTCCCCTACCTCAACGGAATCATATAGAATATTGGCCATATCATGGGATTCTTCAACCCAATCATATACATCACCCTTTTGAATGGACTTAATTTCATTTTTGGATAGCTTAGGCAGGTTCCCAGCAAGTTCGGAATAACTCATCCCGTAATCATCTATCATATTGGCATCCCACAAGCGATGTAAATTGGTTCCCCTACCGAACCACGTAAGTTGAATGTCATTACCTCCTTTATCCTCCAATCGTCCTACGTGCATAGGCTGATGAAGGTCTCCAATTAAATGAACCAACATTTTTAAATAAAAAACCTTGTCTTCATGAGCACTGTTTTCATCCCTTATTATGGCAATACATTTCTCTATCCCTACTACCACATCCCCAGCTTTACTAGGCTTTACCTCGGTATACTTTTTATCCATGGGATAGTTTACATAATGCCATGGGGCAAATTTGGAATAAGTTCTATCGGACTTTATATCATCGGCATAGGTGGAGATTAAAGCCAAACTTTGTCCATTTAACAGTTTTCTTAAGGCTCTTTTTGATTTACCCGACAAGTGATTCTGTGCCACTTCACCAATAGTTCTATGGCCTGTTTTGGACCATTCCATTTCATTGGCAAAGGAAGTTTGCATGAACAACGCAAAAAGACAACACAGAATAAATTTTTTCATTTTAAAGTATTAATTACGGTTAAGAGTGATGATAATTGCCATAGCTACCTTCATCTAAAAATGGGTTTTAAATCCTCAGATCAGTATCAGTGTGGATTAAAAGCTCAAAAATAATCAATTGCACTATAAGGTATTGTTAAGAATTAACCTTATTTAATTATTAAATTTGATATTGCACCCACAAAAAATAAACTTCATGTTTAAAAAGATAAAGCATCCAATCCTTAGAGTTGGAATTATTTCATTATCAATTTTAATTGGGTTGTTATTCTTATTTATCCTTAGCATATATATAGGTGCATGGGGCAAACTCCCAACCAAGAAATCACTTTCAGATTTTCATTACCAAAGAGCCTCCGAAGTATATTCTGCCGACAGTGTATTGATCGGCAAATATTATCTATACGACAGGCAGCCCATCACCTATGAAGACTTGTCTCCACAATTAATATCAGCTTTGGTAGCCATTGAGGACGAAAGATTTTATGAGCATTCGGGAATAGACTTTACCAGTCTTGCAAGGGTAGGGATTAAAACCATTTTAATGCAAGACAGATCTTCGGGTGGCGGTAGCACCATTACACAGCAGTTGGCAAAAAACCTGTACCCAAGGGAAAGAGCTGGGATACTACAACTTGTGGCTACAAAATTTAAGGAGATGATCATAGCGAAAAGACTGGAACGGATCTACTCTAAAGATGAAATTATAATGCTGTATCTAAATACAGTTTCATTTGGGGACAATACGTTTGGAATAGAAAGTGCTGCATTAAAATTCTTTAACAAAAGGGCAAAGACTCTAAAATTAGAAGAAAGTGCTGTCCTAGTAGGAATGTTAAAGGCCACCTACGGGTACAATCCACGGGTGTTTCCGAAAAATAGTGTAGAAAGACGAAATTTAGTAATCCGTGCCATGGAAAATAATAATTATTTAACCCCAAAGGTGGCGGACAGTATTGTATTGACCCCCTTAAAATTGGATTACCGGGATTATGATCACAATGATGGAATTGCACCCTATTTTAGGGAAGAGGTAAGGAAACAGCTCCTAAAATGGGCCAAGGAACAACATGAAGAAGGTCAGGAATACAATATTTATACCTCCGGATTAAAAATTTATACCACCTTGGATTATAAAATGCAACTTTTGGCCGAAGAAGCCATGCAAGAACATATGCAAAAACTTCAAGATAGCTTTGAAAAAAGCTATGGTCAAAAAGCGCCATGGAAAACGGATAAAAAGTTGATCGCTAAGATTATTCAACGTTCAGATGTCTACAGAAAATTAAAAACTGCTGGTCTAAGCGAGTCAGAAATTATGGATTCCCTGCAGATTAAAAAACAAATGATGTTGACAGATTGGAAACGAGACACCACTATAATGGCCAGTTCTATAGACAGTTTACTTCATTACGCTAAATTCCTAAATGTAGGATCACTTTCTGTAGACCCATCTAATGGTGCCGTAAAAACTTGGATAGGGGGAGTTAATTTTAAACATTTCAAATACGATCATATCTCACAGAGCAAACGGCAGGTAGGGTCCGCATTTAAGCCCATTGTATATACTGCCGCCCTGGAAAGCGGAATTGACCCCTGCACCTATTTTTCCGCACAAGAAGTGGAATACGAAAATATGGAAGGATGGTCGCCCAGCAATTCTGGAAAAAAGGATGAGGCTTACCTCAATTATTCCATGGAAGAGGCATTGAGCAATTCGGTTAACACCATAGCTGTAAAAGTGCTGGAGCAAACAGGTATTCCCAAGGTCTTGGCACAGGCTAAAAAAATGGGGATAGAAACTAAGTTACCTCAATTGCCTTCCTTGGCATTAGGTACGGCGGAGATTAAAATTAACGAACTGGCAAAAGCCTATTCCAGCTATTTAAACAATGGGAAACCAGTAGCCCCTTTTCTAATACAGCATATAAATAACGAAAAGGATTCTACCTTAACCGCTTTTAAGCCAATAATTTCCGAAGAACGCGCCTTTTCTGATGAAAATGGCCAGATCATGATACAAATGATGAAGGCTACAGTCAATAGCGGTACGGCCACACGGATTCGCTCTACCTATGGCCTAAAAAATGAGATTGCCGGAAAAACCGGGACCACACAAAACAATAAAGACGCTTGGTTTGTAGCACTTACGCCCAAATTATTGAATATTACCTGGGTAGGGTTGGACAATCATGAAATTGGTTTTAAAAGCACCAGTCTAGGTCAGGGTGCCAATGCTGCATTGCCCATTTTTGCACTTTGGACACAAAAATTAAATGCCGATAAAAGCTTTAATTATATCACCCAGGCTAAATTTAAATCCCCTAGCCCCAGCGTACTTGGAAAAATGGATTGCGATCCGGTAAAACGAGATGGATTTTTTAAACGCCTTTTTAAAAATCCGAACAAGAAAAAGACCAAAGATTTTAAAACCGATAACGCAAAGACCTAGGAAGCAATATTCCAATTTCTTGAAATGGCCTGGTATTATAATAAATTTTAATATCTTTATGATATCATTTTAATATCACACTAAATAACTAAGCCATGACACAAGAAAAAAACATTACTGCTGCCAACGGATATATAATACTAGCTGCACTACTCTTTCTTATAATTGGGGCATTTGTATTGCTTTCCAATGACATGGTACTCTATGGTTTACCTTTAGCGTTAATCATTATTATTTCACTTCTAGGATTTGTTTTGGTGAATCCCAATGGATCAAGGGTATTACTATTGTTTGGGAAATATATGGGCACCATTAAAACCAATGGCCTTTTTTGGGTAAATCCACTTTATACGAAAAAGAAAATTTCATTAAGGGCAAGTAATTTTGACAGTGAACGATTAAAAGTGAACGACAAGCTTGGAAATCCAATTATGATCAGCACCATTTTAGTCTGGAGGGTTACCAATACTTACAAAGCTGCCTTTGACGTAGACGATTACACAAATTTTGTACGCGTTCAGACCGATGCCGCGGTCCGTAAACTGGCCAGCATGTATCCATACGATAATTTTGCCGATGAGGGCGTAGATGAAGATATCACTCTGCGATCTAGTGTTAACGAAGTAAGCGAAGCCTTGGAAAAGGAAGTTCAGGAACGCCTTCCCATGGCAGGGATAGAAGTATTGGAAGCTAGGATCGGATATTTGGCCTATGCTCAGGAAATTGCCAATGCAATGCTAAAAAGACAACAGGCAACGGCAATTGTTGCGGCAAGACATAAGATTGTTGAAGGTGCAGTAAGCATGGTAGAAATGGCTTTGGATCATCTGAGCAAGAAAAATATTGTTGAACTGGACGATGAAAGAAGAGCGGCCATGGTAAGCAATCTTATGGTGGTTCTTTGTTCCGATAAGGATGTTACCCCAGTAGTGAACACTGGGACCTTAAATCACTAGGCCATGCTCGGTCTTAAGAAATCACAGCGTTTTGATCAATGTTGGGTGAAACATATACTATTATATCCCATAGGGTTTATGCCATATTTCATTGAGTTATTTTAGGAGAAAACATAGGCAATGTGGCCAGCACGGATAAGACTGTACAACTAATATTCATTTTACTCTGCTAATCACCATGGGATTGATATTCTCCATGAAACCGTATACAATAATCGATTTAGTCGGAATCCATTTTCGTTTTAAACCTTTTCACCGCAAGAAAAAAACCATACAATGGCCTGCAATCACCAATCGCAATGTTTGGCAATACCTATTAATATGGGGATGGGGAAATCGTATCTCCCCAAAAGAACGGAAAGACATGTAATGTAAGGGGAAATCAAGGTGTTCAGCTCGAGCTAAAATCCGGAAAGAACACTCTGATAGGTACACAAAAAGAAACTGAAGCCTCTATTGTGTTTTATAACATATATAGAAAGCAACTCTAAAGAGGGATAAATAAAGTTGAAAAATGAGTAAAAAGAAAGCTTTTGCACTACGATTAAATGAAGATATGCTGAAGGCCATTGAAAAATGGGCATCGGACGAATTTCGCAGTGTAAATGGACAGATAGAATGGTTGCTGATGAAAGGGCTCAAAGAAGCGAAAAGAGATCCCAAAGACAAGGACGAATAGCATTTTTATTATCAACAATCCCTTGGGAAATCTTAATCCACAAAGAAATCTACGCCATATATATCAGCATAAGTTTATATTTGACCCAAATTAATCCTTGGATACTACTCCAATAGAATTCTCATTAATGAATTATAAAATATTATGCTCTGATCTGGATGGCACCTTATTGACCTATAAAGACAACGTGTCCGACTATACCATCAACGAAATAAAAAGGATCAGGAGCTATATGCGGGTCATTCTAGTTTCGGCAAGAATGCCAAAATCTATGACCTATATACAAAAAGGCTTGGGAATTGAAAATCAGCCCATTATTTGTTATAACGGGGCATTGGTCCTGGACGGGGGAAATCAATTGAGCTCTACTTATATCCCTTTAAACTTAATTGAAGAAATATATAAAAAGGCGAGTAAAATGGATATTCAGCTAGGCCTCTATTCCGGAGATGAATGGTATGTGGAGTTATATTCTGAAAGAGTCCGAAAGGAGATAAAGTACACTAAGGCCCTCCCTGAGTACAGACGCACCAATGCAACTATTTCCGATTGGAGAACTAGAGGCATAGGGGGTCATAAAATTATGATGATGGGTAAGAAAGAAAGCATGGACACAATTTTCCCCATCCTTTTCAACACATTTTCAGACACATTGAACCTATATCGATCCAACGATACCCTAATTGAGATCGCTCCCAAATCCGTATCTAAACTAACAGCCATTTCCCTCCTATTGCGAGAAGGGGAAGGTTTAAAAGATGTGATTGCCTTTGGCGACAACTACAATGATATAGAAATGCTGCAAAATACAGGTCATGGTGTTGCCGTGGGCAATGCGAGGGAAGAAGTAAAGAAAATTTCCCACGCTGTAACCCTAAAAAATACAGAGGACGGAGTGGCTCATTATATAAAACAGCATCTATATATTTGATTATATTTGGCGCAAATTGAATTTTACACGTTATGACAGAACCTTTTATCACCAATGACACCGTTGTTTTTGGACTTTTAACCCTTTGTCTTGGATTTATTTTTTACACCTCCTCCCTAAAAACTGGTTTTTGGAGTAAATTCTACAACATTGTCCCAGCTGTTCTAATGTGTTATTTACTGCCTTCTATTCTAGCGAGCAGCGGACTTATTTCGGATAAAACCTCCAATCTTTATTTTGTAGCTAGTAGATATTTATTACCTGCTGCGTTGGTCCTAATGACTTTGAGTATAGATATGAAGGCCATTTCTAATTTAGGTTCTAAAGCCTTAATCATGTTTTTTACGGGATCTGTGGGCATAATTATTGGCGGGCCCTTGGCAATTCTGATTATTTCTATTTTTTCACCTGATACTGTAGGGGGAAACGATTTTGATGCCATCTGGAGGGGTTTGTCTACCCTTGCGGGTAGTTGGATTGGCGGTGGGGCAAATCAGGCTGCAATGTTAGAAATATATCAATACAATCCTGAAAAATATGGCGGAATGGTCCTTGTAGATATAGTGGTAGCCAATGTTTGGATGGCGCTTATCCTCCTTGGTGTTGGGAAGACCAAAAGAATAGACAAATGGCTTAAGGCAGATACTTCTGCCATAGAAAAGTTAAAGATAAAAGTTTCCGAGTTTTCGAAGCGGATCACTAGGGTCCCTACCCTAACCGATTATATGATGATGCTCTTTTTTGCATTTACCGCCGTAGGTTTATCCCATTTTTTTGGTGACTATATTAGTTCGTTTTTAGGTTCTTTTGAAAGCGTAAGTGATAAAAAGAGTTTTTTATCCTTCTTGGGCTCCAATTTTTTCTGGATGGTGGTAGTTGCCACAATTCTCGGAATTGCGCTTTCATTTACTAAGGCAAAGAGCTATGAAGGAGCCGGCGCAAGTAAAATAGGAAGTGTATTCATCTATATCCTGGTTGCTACTATTGGAATGAAGATGGATTTGACCAAGGTATTGGAAAATCCCGGTCTGATCGTAATTGGCTTTGTATGGATCAGTATTCACGCTGGTCTACTCATCCTAGTGGCAAAGTTAATCAAAGCGCCTTATTTCTTTCTCGCTGTGGGGAGTCAGGCAAACGTTGGCGGCGCAGCCTCGGCCCCAATAGTTGCGGCAGAATTCCATCCTTCCCTTACCTCCGTTGGGGTACTATTGGCTGTATTTGGTTATGTTGTAGGAACGGGTGGCGCTATTCTTTGTACTATTCTAATGGAAATTGCCTCAAAAGTTTAAAATCCCATAAACTTTAATGATATTTGCGAACGAATAAACAGACTATGAAAAAAATTTTTATTACTGGCCTAATAGCCGCTTTTATTGCCTCATGTGCAGGTACTACAGAAAACACCATGACCGTTTCGGGGAAGGTGAAAGGATTAAAAAAGGGCACCTTGTACCTTCAGCACATTGCGGATACCAGCTTGGTTAATATTGATTCTCTAACAATTAATGGGGATGGAAATTTCTCTTTTACTACAGATATTGAAAGTCCAGAAATCTTTTACCTATACCTAGACAAAAAGGACAACAACGCAATTAACGATCGAATTACTTTTTTTGGGGAGCCTGGTGAGATTACCATAAATACTTCTTGGAACACATTTGATTTCGATGCCATAATAAAAGGCTCGAAAACTCAAGATAAATTAAGTGAATATCAAAAAATGATGTCCAAATTCAATACCAAAAATTTAGAGTATATACGGACTAGCCTCGATCCCAAAACGCAAAAAGACCAGGCCGCTATGGATTCACTTATAAACCTTAGTGATAGGAATATAAAACGCAGCTATCTGTTCGCGTTAAATTATGCCATGAACAATACCGATTCCTATATTGCCCCATATATCGCCTTAAAAGAAGTATCGGATGCCAATATCAAATATTTGGATTCTATAAGCAACTCACTTAGCCCCGATGTAGCCAATTCTAAATACGGAAAGGAATTAAAAAAATACGTTGCAGATCAAAAGTCCAACAAAGACAGGTAAATCAACGATTAAAGATATTGTATTAACCAAAAAAAGCATCCTTAACGGGATGCTTTTTTTAGTTGATACGTATTTTTTGGATTAGCCTAATTTATTAAGCTGCTCTACCAAAGTTGCTGCTTTGATTTCCAATTCCTTACGAACTTCTTTTAAATGTGCCGGTCTGTTGTCCACATCTTTTTTGTTTACCTTTTCAATTAGGTCATCAAAAGTTCCGATTGCGCCATCTATGACCGCATTTCCCTCTTTAGAATTTTGACCATTTTCTGTAGCGTCTACTAGATATACCGCTTCAATAATATCGCCTAAAACGTAATTGATGTCTTTTTTTAAATCTCTTATACTTGCCATTGGTAAAATATTTTATGCAAAAGTAATCATTTTCAGATTGTAACCTCTAAAAGTTTTGCATTCGTTGTATTAATATGTAAATTATTAGATTTGGCAGGGATCAATACGGTCTGTCCTTTCTTCAAATTTGCTTTGCCAAAGTTGTTGGATATGGTAGCGGAACCATCCACACACATATAGATCGAAAAGGAATCGCGTTGGGCAATATCCAATTCCAAGGGCTGGGTCAGATTTAGAAAGTTCGTATTAAAATAGGGGCAGGAAACCATAGTGTTAACAGTATCCTCATTCTGGGCGTAGGTAACCTTAAAATCTTCCTTTCTCTCATAGTCTATGGCATCTAAGGCCAAATTGGTATGCAGTTCCCTAAGATTCCCGTTCTTATCTTTTCTATTAAAATCGAACACCCTATAGGTAACATCGGAGGTCTGCTGAATCTCGGCCAACATGACGCCCGCGCCAATAGCGTGTATCTTCCCCGTATTGATGAAAAATGTATCTCCTTCCTTTACCTTCTCGTAATTTAATAAATCTAACAATTTATCTTCCTCAATACTGTTGGAATACTGGGTCTTGCTAACGTTCTTGTTAAAACCGACAATAAGTTCTGCGTCTTGATCGGCGTCCATTATGTACCACATTTCGGTCTTCCCAAAAGAATTATGCCGTTTTTTCGCCAATTCATCATTGGGATGCAATTGAATAGACAGGTCTTGTTTGGCATCTATAAATTTGATGAGAATTGGAAATTCCCTTCCAAATCTATCAACAACGCTTTTTCCTAATAAGTCTTCTGGGTACTTTTCTATGAGTTCTTGCAATGAGATTCCTTGTAATTCGCCGTTGGCTACTAGGGAAACATCTCCTGCCACCCCGGACAGCTCCCAGCTTTCCCCTGTAATATCGCTAGTTATTTCCTTTCCCAGCACTTCCTTTAATTTTGTTCCTCCCCAAAGCCTTTCTTTTAGGATAGGATCAAACTTTAATGGGTATAGGTCCATGATCAGTTATATTTTATTGTTAATTTTATATTAGAATTTTTTACAGACCCAGCTTGCTACTAACCACTTTAGAGGATTTAGATTTTCAAGACTCCATAATTCCTTATTCTAACCAGAAAAGGTTACAAAGTTCCTAGGTGTTTCATAAAGTACCACTTCCAGATCGAGGCTTAATTTGATGGACGGTCTTAGTTCGTTCCAAATAAATACCGCGATATTCTCTGCCGTCGGATTTACGGTTTTAAACCATTCAATCTCTACATTTAGATTTTTATGGTCTAATACGTTCTCCACCTTATCTTTAATAAGGTCTTTTAGCAATTTCATATCCATAACGAACCCCGTTTCTTGGTCTATTTTCCCGGTTACACTAACTACAAGCTCGTAATTGTGACCGTGGAAATTTGGATTGTTGCACAAACCAAAGACGGCATCATTTTTTTCATTATCCCATTCCGGTCTATACAGTCGATGGGCGGCATTAAAATGCGCTTTTCTGCTTACTTTAACTTTCATACAACTTTTATATCTTGGGTAATATGATCGTAAAATTTATCAAAAATAATTTTGAACCAGGCCGAGTATTTATCGGGGTTTTCCGTGATATCTATTTTAATATCTTCTGGTTTCATCCATTTCCAAGCGGCTACTTCCTCTGGATTTATATTGGGTTCTCCATTGTATTCCCCTATCATAACATGATCATACTCGTGCTCTGTAAGTCCATTATCAAATGGGGCTTTATAGATAAAGGAAAACACTTCCTTTAAAGGGGTCTCAAATCCCATTTCCTCTATAAGTCTCCTTTTCCCTGCTTCAATATTGGATTCGCCAACCCTTTGGTGACTGCAGCAAGTATTTGCCCAAATTAAAGGGGAATGGTATTTATGGGCAGCTCTTTGCTGAATCATAGTCTCTCCCTTATCGTTCATGATAAAAACCGAAAAAGCTCTATGAAGCAATGCTTTTTCATGGGCCTCCATTTTAGGCATGGTCCCAATTTGCTCATCCAACTCATTTACCAGTATAACATTTTCTTCTTCCATAGCGTAAAAATAAGGCTTTCCCTTATTATAAGGGTTAAGTCTTTCTTAAAAAGAAACTTTGAAGAAGGAAGGAAAACTACTGCTTAATTGATGAATATTAGAAAAATCGGGGAGATTTTAAATTGGTCAATTGCTTTATAAAATCGTAGCGTAGAATAATCTCAAAAGAACCATCATTAAATACAGCTTGCCCTAATTCCGTGGTTTCCCTGTCATATGCGATACCAATTAAAAACTCACTTGATATTTGAAATCCGGCCATAGCACTTACTGCGGCATCCCATCTATACCCTGCCCCCAAAATAAATTTATCATTGAGTATAAAGTTGGCAGAAAAATCTAATTGCAAGGGTGCGCCTTGTACTACTTTCGACAATAGGGTAGGCTTAAATTTTAAATTGGCATTCAAATCAAAGACATAGCCTGTTATCAGATAAAAATTCATCTGCTCTTGAGCGGTTGAAAGTGATTGCCCGTCAAAATGTGTGGTCTGTAAAAATCTAGGGACTGAGAGTCCTACATAATATTTATTGGTGCGATAATACACACCTGCACCAATATTGGGGGAAAATTTATTGTCGATATCGTGTTCTAAGGTAGGATCGACCTTTCCGGGATTAGTATAATCCTGGTTTAATTCAGAGAACCGTATATCCAATAGATGTGCACTGGCTTTAAGACCAAAGCTCAATCTACCCTCACTAGAGGTATGGATGGTATATGAAAAATCGCCATCAAAATAGGTTTCTGAAGTAGGCCCAATCTTATCGTTCACAACAGAAACCCCCAAGCCTACTCCCCTATATCCAATCGGAGAATGTATATTTAAGGTCTGTGTAGTGGGTGCACCCTCCAAACCGACCCATTGCGACCTATGAAGGGCCGCAATACTTATATGGCCCCTAGACCCTGTATACCCAGGGTTTACGCTTACCGTATTATACATATACTGGGTATATTGGGCATCTTGTTGCGCCTTAACTTCTAACCCCAATAATAAAAGGATCAGCATGCACAAAAATGAAAATTGATGATGTGAAAATCGTCTTTTTATTGGGTATAGCATTCGTTTATCTATTTATATAAATATATCCCGTTAGGGTAGTAGGCTTACTTTGATCTGTTTGGGCATACTCCAATATATAGAAATAAGTACCTACCGGTAATTTATTGTCTTGGTCTACGGTTACCCTTCCCTTAGAGGTTCCGTCAAAATAATTAGAATTATTATTATAAGCCTTGGTAGCATATACCAGAACCCCCCAACGATTGTATATTTTGATCGTATTATTTGGATAGTTTTCAACTCCTTTAATGGTCAACACATCATGGATTCCGTCATTATTGGGAGTAATCACATTAAACACTTCCAATCCATCTTCCAAAACAACTATATCGGGGTCTAAATAATCCGGGATACCGTCGCCATTAAAATCGTCGTTGGCCCAATTCCCATCGCCATTGGTATCTTCATCTCTGGTAAGAATACCGTCCCCATCATCATCGGGATCCCTGAAGTCCACCTCATTGTCTCCATCCGTATTGGGAAGGTCATTTAATGGGTCGTCTATTTCATCGTTTACATCTATATCGATAAGTACAGCACCTTCAAATCCGTCGTCCAGACCATCGTTATCCTTATCGGATCCAATGAAAACTACATCTGGGATACCATCGTGATTATGGTCATGCCCTTCAATATAATCGGGCACCCCATCATCATCACTATCCTCATCCAGATAGTCGGGCATACCGTCCCCATCCGTGTCAACAGGGAACAGTCCAAGGTTGCCATTTTGTTCGTAAGCATCATCCAAACCATTATTATTGGCATCTATACCACTGGGTGGTATATAACCCAAAGTAGTCTGAGCTTCCACATTATCGGGGATACCGTCATTATCACTATCAATATCTAAATAATCAGGAATTCCATCGCCGTCGGAATCCGTTGGATCGGTAGATGGATCGTTATCGCCATCCAGATTTAGGTCTTCAAAACTATCTAGAATCCCATCGTTATCAGTATCTAGATTCACTATACCCACCGCATTTACTATAACTCTAACGCTTGCTGTACTACAATTTAACGAATCGTCACACAAGGTATAGGTAAACTGGTCAGTTCCCACATAATCGGTATTGGGAGTATAGGTTAGCGTATCATCGGTAAGATTGTTTGGTGTTCCGTTATCATTAACCACCACTGTTCCATTTGGTGGGATGGAGGTTATAAAAGTGCCGATAACTGGTATGTCATTATCGTTCCTCATAACATCGACCTCAATGGCTTCATTTTCTAAAGTAACTACAGCATCCTCAAAGGCGTCCACAATTGGTAGCACATTTACATTTACGATAGCAGTACTACAATCGCCCTTGGAATTACAAACAGTATAGGTAAAAGAAGTATTCCCATTAAAATTAGGGTTGGGAACAAAAGTAACTATGTCGTCCGATGGATCGTTGGGCGTACTATTATCCGCGATAAATACATTGCCATTAAACGGATTTGAGCTGGTCAGTATACCATCTGATGGGATATTGCTATCATTATCGAATATGGGTACAACTACAGAGTCGTCTTCATTCATCGTCACAAAATCGTCCTCCAAAATACTGGCCTGTTGTATACATACCACTGTAAAATTGGGGAGATCAAAAGAATTTCCCGCCTTTGTTACCGTAGCGGTATATCGAGCAACACTTTGGGTGGCTGTAACCATAGGCCGTAATTGATCGCCACTAACAGAGGGTGACCAACTTAAGGTGGCGGCTGGACCTACGTTATTGGAAATATCCAATACAACCTCGTTATCTGGATTGGAACAATCGGTCACAATAAAATAACCACTGGCATTGGATCCACAAAGAGTCCCATCATAGGTAGCAAAATAAATTCCAGGTTGGGATACCTCATAAAAGAAATCGGTCCCTAAGATCGTATTCCTATCTGATGCTTCATACCATTTATAGTTGTGTTCATCACTGCTGTTAGATGCCTGCAACAAAAACTGGGCATGTAAGGCCGTTATGTTCAGCAAAGCAAAGGCCAGCGTGATTAATAATAATCTATAAAGATTGTTCGGTCTCAAATTGTTGGTTGTAATTGGTTATTGGGTTTTTTAATTTATTTTACAACAAAAACTACATTGATCAAGGAATTGTAATCTGTTGGTGTTGCGATCACATCATAGGTCATTTCCCCAAATTCGTCAACACTTACATTGTCAAACACCGAATTATCATAATGTGTAACATAGTAATAAAGTTCTGTATTGGCATAGGTCGGAATTGCAGTAGGCGCTAAATTACTGGACACCATAGGCGATCCAAATTGAGTAATGTACTGATCATGTAAATCTATTTTTCTTCCTGTTCCAGTTGATGAAGCATCTACCGCAATAGAAGGAGGATAAAATATCCTTGCCGCTTTTGAAGTAATAGGTGCAATTGCTTGTATTACCTCCTGTATGGTTGTTTCATTCGTTACCACTGTTTTGCCAGCATCATCAACGTCAATAGGCACACGTAGTAGAACTTCGTCATCATATTGGTCATCTGTACTTGTTGCTGCCAATTCATCAATTGCTGCTTGAGTATTTGTTGCTGCTAATCCTGATGTTGTATTGGTATAACTTACTTGGGATGCATCTTGAATCTCGTTAGTAGGGTCGTTATCATTATCTGCTACTGATATACTTCCTCCACCATTTGACAAAGTAACATCGGTACCTGTCTGTGATAAGGTCTGCAGTTCATTGGTAGGATCAAAATCGGCATCATTAACATTTAAGCTAATAGTGTTTCCGCCTGAGATACTTATATCTCCTGGATCTCCATTTGTGGACAAGGTTTGATCATCTGTCGCTGGATCTCCTGCTGGACCTACTGCGCCCGTAGGACCTTGCGGACCCTGAGCACCATCGGCTCCTGTAGGACCAATTGGACCATCATTTCCTTGAATACCTTGTGGCCCCTGAGCTCCGTCAGCGCCATCAGCACCTGCTAAACCTTGTGGGCCAGCAGGACCGTCATTTCCTTGAATACCTTGTGGCCCCTGAGCTCCGTCAGCGCCATCAGCACCTGCTAAACCTTGTGGGCCAGCAGGACCGTCATTTCCTTGAATACCTTGTAGGCCTTGTGGACCCTGAGCGCCATCAGCACCATCAATACCTGCTAGACCTTGTGGACCAGCAGGACCGTCATTTCCTTGAATTCCTTGCGGACCCTGAACACCATCTGCACCATCATTGCCATCAGCTCCTGAAGGACCAGTAGGACCATCATTTCCTTGAATACCCTGAGCACCATCTGCACCATCGTTTCCATCAGCACCGGCTGGACCTTGCGCACCATCAGCACCTGTAGGACCTTGAGCTCCGTCAGCACCATCATTTCCATCAGCTCCTGCTAAACCTTGTGGACCGGCGGGACCGTCATTTCCTTGAATTCCTTGTGGACCCTGAGCACCATCGGCTCCAGTGGGACCTTGAGCTCCGTCAGCGCCATCAGCACCATCGTTACCATTAGCACCGGCTGGACCTTGAACACCGTCAGCGCCATCGTTACCATCAGCTCCTGCTAAACCTTGTGGGCCTTGTGGACCCTGAGCGCCATCAACGCCATCATTACCATCGGCTCCTGCTAAACCTTGTGGGCCAGCAGGACCGTCATTTCCTTGAATACCTTGTAGGCCTTGTGGACCCTGAGCGCCATCAACGCCATCGTTACCATCAGCACCTGCTAAACCTTGTGGGCCAGCAGGACCGTCATTTCCTTGAATACCTTGTGGACCCTGAGCGCCATCAGCACCATCAGCACCATCAATACCTGCTAGACCTTGTGGACCAGCAGGACCGTCATTTCCTTGAATTCCTTGTGGACCCTGAGCACCATCTGCACCATCATTGCCATCAGCACCGGCTGGACCTTGCGCACCATCAGCACCTGTAGGACCTTGAGCTCCGTCAGCACCATCATTTCCATCAGCTCCTGCTAAACCTTGTGGACCGGCGGGACCGTCATTTCCTTGAATTCCTTGTGGCCCCTGAGCGCCATCAGCACCATCGTTACCATCAGTACCTGCTAGACCTCGTGGACCAATAGGACCGTCATTTCCTTGAATTCCTTGCGGACCTTGAGCACCGTCAGCACCATCATTGCCATCAGCACCGGCTGGACCTTGCGCACCATCAGCACCTGTAGGACCTTGAGCTCCGTCAGCGCCATCATTTCCATCAGCTCCTGAAGGACCAGTAGGACCATCATTTCCTTGAATACCCTGAGCACCATCTGCACCATCGTTTCCATCAGCACCTGCTAAACCTTGTGGACCGGCGGGACCGTCATTTCCTTGAATTCCTTGTGGACCTTGAGCACCGTCAGCACCATCAGCTCCTGCTAAACCTTGTGGGCCAGCAGGACCGTCATTTCCTTGAATTCCTTGTAGACCTTGTGGACCCTGAGCACCATCGGCTCCAGTGGAACCTTGAGCTCCGTCAGCGCCATCAGCACCATCGTTACCATTAGCACCGGCTGGACCTTGAGCGCCGTCAGTACCATCGTTACCATCAGTACCTGCTAGACCTTGTGGACCAATAGGACCGTCATTTCCTTGAATTCCTTGCGGACCCTGAGCTCCGTCAGCACCATCAGCACCATCAGCACCATCGTTACCATCAATACCTGCTAAACCTTGTGGGCCAGCAGGACCGTCATTTCCTTGAATACCTTGTAGACCTTGTGGACCCTGAGCACCATCGGCTCCAGTGGGACCTTGAGCTCCGTCAGCGCCATCAGCACCATCGTTACCATTAGCACCGGCTGGACCTTGAGCGCCGTCAGTACCATCGTTACCATCAGTACCTGCTAGACCTTGTGGACCAATAGGACCGTCATTTCCTTGAATTCCTTGCGGACCCTGAGCGCCATCAGCGCCCGTGGGGCCAGTAGGACCATCATTTCCTTGAATTCCTTGTAAGCCTTGTGGACCTTGAGCTCCATCAGCGCCATCGTTGCCATCAGCACCGGCTGGACCCTGAGCACCATCCGCTCCAGTAGGACCGTCATTTCCTTGAATTCCTTGCGGACCCTGAACACCGTCAGCGCCATCGTTGCCATCAGCACCGGCTGGACCTTGCGCACCATCAGCACCTGTAGGACCTTGAGCTCCGTCAGCGCCATCATTTCCATCAGCTCCTGAAGGACCAGTAGGACCATCATTTCCTTGAATTCCTTGTGGACCTTGAGCACCATCTGCACCATCATTGCCATCAGCACCGGCTGGACCTTGCGCACCATCAGCACCTGTAGGACCTTGAGCTCCGTCAGCACCATCATTTCCATCAGCTCCTGCTAAACCTTGTGGACCGGCGGGACCGTCATTTCCTTGAATTCCTTGTGGACCCTGAGCACCATCGGCTCCAGTGGGACCTTGAGCTCCGTCAGCGCCATCAGCACCGGCTGGACCTTGAACACCGTCAGCGCCATCGTTACCATCAGCTCCTGCTAAACCTTGTGGGCCAGCAGGACCGTCATTTCCTTGAATTCCTTGTAGGCCTTGTGGACCCTGAGCACCATCCGCTCCAGTAGGACCTTGAGCGCCATCGTTACCATCAGCACCTGCTAAACCTTGTGGGCCAGCAGGACCGTCATTTCCTTGAATACCTTGTGGACCCTGAGCGCCATCAGCACCATCAGCACCATCAATACCTGCTAGACCTTGTGGACCAGCAGGACCGTCATTTCCTTGAATACCTTGCAGACCTTGAGCACCGTCAGCGCCATCAGCACCATCGTTACCATCAGTACCTGCTAAACCTTGTGGACCAGTAGGACCGTCATTACCTTGAATTCCTTGCGGACCCTGAGCACCATCAGCGCCATCAGCACCATCGTTACCATCAGTACCTGCTAAACCTTGTGGACCAGTAGGACCGTCATTACCTTGAATTCCTTGTAGACCTTGAGCACCATCTGCACCATCGGCTCCAGTGGGACCCTGAGCTCCATCAGCACCATCGTTACCATCGGCTCCTGCTAAACCTTGTGGGCCAGTAGGACCATCATTTCCTTGAATTCCTTGTGGACCTTGAGCACCATCTGCACCATCATTGCCATCAGCACCGGCTGGACCTTGCGCACCATCAGCACCTGTAGGACCTTGAGCTCCGTCAGCACCATCATTTCCATCAGCTCCTGCTAAACCTTGTGGACCGGCGGGACCGTCATTTCCTTGAATTCCTTGCAGACCCTGAGCGCCATCAGCACCGGCTGGACCTTGAGCACCGTCAGCTCCTGCTAGACCTTGTGGACCGGCGGGACCGTCATTTCCTTGAATTCCTTGCGGACCCTGAGCACCATCGGCTCCTGTAGGGCCAGTCGGGCCATCATTACCTTGAATACCTTGTGGCCCCTGAGCGCCATCGTTACCATCAATACCTGCTAGACCTTGTGGACCAGCGGGACCGTCATTTCCTTGAATTCCTTGTGGACCTTGAACACCGTCAGCGCCATCGTTACCATCAGTACCTGCTAAACCTTGTGGACCAGTAGGACCGTCATTACCTTGAATTCCTTGCGGACCCTGAGCACCATCAGCACCGGCCGGACCTTGAGCACCGTCAGCACCATCGTTACCATCAGCTCCTGCTAGACCTTGTGGACCGGCGGGACCGTCATTTCCTTGAATTCCTTGCGGACCCTGAGCACCATCGGCTCCTGTAGGGCCAGTCGGGCCATCATTACCTTGAATACCTTGTGGCCCCTGAGCGCCATCAGCACCATCGTTACCATCAATACCTGCTAGACCTTGTGGACCAGCAGGACCGTCATTTCCTTGAATTCCTTGCGGACCCTGAACACCATCTGCACCATCATTGCCATCAGCACCGGCTGGACCTTGCGTACCATCAGCACCTGTAGGACCTTGAGCTCCGTCAGCGCCATCGTTTCCATCAGCACCTGCTAAACCTTGTGGACCGGCGGGACCGTCATTTCCTTGAATTCCTTGTGGACCTTGAGCACCGTCAGCACCATCAGCTCCTGCTAAACCTTGTGGGCCAGCAGGACCGTCATTTCCTTGAATACCTTGTAGACCTTGTGGACCCTGAGCACCATCGGCTCCAGTGGGACCTTGAGCTCCGTCAGCGCCATCAGCACCATCGTTACCATTAGCACCGGCTGGACCTTGCGCACCATCGTTACCATCAGTACCTGCTAGACCTTGTGGACCAATAGGACCGTCATTTCCTTGAATACCTTGCAGACCTTGAGCACCGTCAGCGCCATCAGCACCATCGTTACCATCAGTACCTGCTAAACCTTGTGGACCAGTAGGACCGTCATTTCCTTGAATTCCTTGCGGACCCTGAGCTCCGTCAGCACCATCAGCACCGGCTGGACCTTGAGCACCGTCAGCACCATCGTTACCATCAGCTCCTGCTAGACCTTGTGGACCGGCGGGACCGTCATTTCCTTGAATTCCTTGCGGACCCTGAGCACCATCGGCTCCTGTAGGGCCAGTCGGGCCATCATTACCTTGAATACCTTGTGGCCCCTGAGCGCCATCAGCACCATCGTTACCATCAATACCTGCTAGACCTTGTGGACCAGCAGGACCGTCATTTCCTTGAATTCCTTGCGGACCCTGAACACCATCTGCACCATCATTGCCATCAGCACCGGCTGGACCTTGCGCACCATCAGCACCTGTAGGACCTTGAGCTCCGTCAGCACCATCATTTCCATCAGCTCCTGCTAAACCTTGTGGACCGGCGGGACCGTCATTTCCTTGAATTCCTTGTGGACCCTGAGCACCATCGGCTCCAGTGGGACCTTGAGCACCATCCGCTCCAGTAGGACCTTGAGCGCCATCGTTACCATCAGTACCTGCTAGCCCTTGTGGACCAGTAGGACCGTCATTTCCTTGAATTCCTTGCAGACCCTGAGCTCCATCAGCGCCATCGTTGCCATCAGCACCGGCTGAACCTTGCGCACCATCAGCACCGGCTGGACCTTGAGCGCCGTCAGCACCATCGTTACCATCAGTACCTGCTGGCCCTTGTGGACCAGTAGGACCGTCATTTCCTTGAATACCCTGAGCACCATCTGCACCATCGTTTCCATCAGCACCTGCTAAACCTTGCGGACCAGTAGGACCGTCATTACCTTGAATACCTTGTGGCCCCTGAGCGCCATCGTTACCATCAATACCTGCTAGACCTTGTGGACCGGCGGGACCGTCATTTCCTTGAATACCTTGTGGACCTTGAACACCGTCAGCGCCATCGTTACCATCAGCACCCGTGGGACCTGCTAAACCTTGTGGGCCAGTAGGACCATCGTTACCATCAGCTCCTGCTAAACCTTGTGGGCCAGTTAAATCCGCGGTAGTAAATGTCGTATTATCATCATAGGTCAAGGTAAACGTACCGTCCCCATTGTCCACTGTAGACTTTATACCGTTACCCTTGGCTGCTATATCTACAATTGGAACTGAAACTGTATTTCCTTCGCTGTCAGTGACCACTAAATCCGCACCCACTACCGCAAAATTGGCATTCGTTGTATTTGTATTCGTCGCCGCAGCAATATCCGCAAGGGCCAAGGTTACAGAATTGTTCTCACTGTCCGTCAATATAAGATCCGTACCATCTTGCGTCAAGCTCGTGTTGGTAGTATTCGTGTCCGTAGCCGTCAATTCCCAAGAATCGCCATCCCAAAAGTATATCGTCCCGGTATTTGTATTTACATAAATATCTCCAATATCTGCACCTGATGGAGTTGCCGCCGCAGCCGCTGTAACAAGTGTCCCGCTTAAAACCTCACAATTACATTGGTCTTCCAAGGTAACTGTGGTTTGGGCGAAAGCAAAACCGGATATCAGGAAAATAAGTAGTAGAATTTTTTTGGTCATGACGGTTGGTTTACTTTATGCTAACTTTTAATTATACTGTTGGTGTAGTATTTGTTCAATTATCCAATTTCCAGAAAGGAAATAACTTTACCCTACAAATATTGACTATCCCTGGCCTTGACGAAAATAAATGTTGTGTAAGTGGATTTTAATACTGTATAGAGCAATAAACTAGGGGTTTGGTCAATTAAAATGACGATATTTAACCGTGGTCATTGGTCGATATAGCCTTTAAACAAGGTGTTTTATCGACAAAAAGATTAGCTTTATATATATGATTTGTGTTGAACTACGGAAGTGAAATTTATTGCATTATGATAGTATATTTCAGCTGAAATAACCCTTCAGAGATTCCCTAATTATTGAGACATACCTAAATGAAAAAACAGTGAAGAAATCTACTTTCTGTTAGTTCAAAATTGGACAACGAAAATTTTTTACATACGAATAGGTGCCACTTAAAAAGAATGGAATTCAACTTGACTATACAATAACGCACTATTAGTTTTTCTTCACCCGATAGGTAATTCTTCGATTGGTAATTACGGTTTTCACTTTTATGGTTAAAGTGGCACTATCGGAGGTTGCTACCCCGCAAACATTGACAAAATTTGAAACCACTACTCTATAGCTGTTATTGGAGTCCGATGGTGTGGGATTGGTAATCGTAAGTTTATCTGTCGCAACGCCATTGTGGACCCCGTAATCTGTTATGTTAGTCCATTCTGTCCCCAATAAAATCTGCCATTGGTAAGTTACTGAAGGGCTTGCCTCTACAAAGATTGTCCCGATACAACCTGGGCAAATATTAAAATCGGTGGGTTGGGTAGTAATAGTTGGCGTTACGCCAAACTCCATAAAATCATAAATTCCGTTCGCATCTGCATCTTCAGGTATTTGGTACATTGCTCCCATTACGGTCCCATCAGGATATACCGAAGGCAGTCCTGAACCATACATTCCATTATTGTCAGCATCGGTATTGGGATCGTGATAGGCTTCATTGGCATCGTTACAATTGTCGCCATCACTGTCCTCATCCAAATAATCTGGCGTTGCGTCACTATCAGTATCTATTAAAGAATAATTAATAACACCACTATCCGGTGAAGTTTCCACAACATTGGCTAGACCATTGGGACCATACGGCCCATTTACCTTACCATTGGTGTGTGGTTGGTTATGTCCGGCTTCTACCGCATCATAAATGCCGTCATTATCAGAATCAAGATCAAGAACATCTGGGATTCCATCACCATCGGAATCGCAATTCGCTGCAGAGAAATTCCCAAAGAAAAACACTTTACCATCCGGACCATCTGAGGTAGCCCCCGGAAAAGATATTCTTAACGCCCTTATCTTACTCCCCAAGGGTGCGATGTCATCAATGGGGAACAATGCTAGATATGCAGTTCCGGTTGCCGAGGGATGTAATTGGTGGCCAGTATCCACATAATCCGTTACATTTACGGTTATGCTGCCCAATACATTGTTTCCTGCATCCAAGGCTTCCACAAAATAGGGGTTATTGCCATTTCTTTCTGTAAGGGCAAGGAAAACCTCTCCTGTTGTAGTAATGGGATTATTGTAGGTCAATGTGAAATTATCATTTGTAAAATTCTTCAAATTCAGGGTGTGATAGTAGTTTAGATCTCGACTTTGAAACGCAGGTAATATGTTTGTCATAAAGTTTGGATCTGTATTAAAATCATTGGAATCTGTGTAATGATCTATGAGGTACACACGCTTAGTATTATTGACATTACTGAAATTGGGCACATAAGAATCTGGGACGATAAAATCAGAGAAGGTATCACCGTTCAAGGTAATAGAGTTTAGAACATGGTTTTCAGTTACATTGCTGGGGTCTGCACTAGTGATGTTATATGAGAAACTAGAGGAAGGATAAGATCCGTCATGGCCACTATCGGTAATCACACATTCCATTACATCCGGAATTCCATCATTATCATCATCCAAATCATCCTCATCAAAAATACCGTCATTATCTGAGTCTCTATCAAGAGTTACTATGACCAATGCACTATCGCAATTGTTTAACCTTGGAGTTTCACAGATCTTATAGACAATATTATAGGTGCCTGCATTAAACCCAAAAGGCACCATCAAGTTTCCATTGGCGTCTATAGTTAGTCCTGTTAAACCGTCGTTATCAATTACACTTATGGAGACCTCGGGGTCATTAAATGGAGCGCCGTCAATTAAATCATTGGCCGTGACATCACCAGCCGTTCCCCCAAGGTTTGCGTTGATAACATTAGTACTAAAATCATCATCTATAGCGTTTATAATAGGATAAGGAATACAGGTCTCCTTCTCATAAGTAACCGACTCTAAACCAAAATTTTTCTGACCTTGCACCCTTAGAAATCGTGTGCCCATTTCTGTGACGGTATAGGAGATAATATCGACAGCTGGCTTTTTGGCACTTGTATTGACATTCATGGGATTCTTGGGAAAACCAGTTGAAGCCGCATTGGCATCTAGGGTCCCACTTGTAGGCGTATCATCATTACTATATACCCTAAATTTTATAGTGGTCCCTACAAGGACATTTCCACCTAAATCTATTACTACATAAGCATTATCTTTTTCTGCCCTTGAAAATTTATCATCTGGTGCTCCCTCAGCGTTTTTGGAATCCTTCCAATCTTTTTCATTACTAATAGATTGACCATAGGACGTGGTACCGGACACATATTCATTACTCGCACATCCACTGTCATAAATTTCCACATGAATAGTGGCAGTATCACACATAGGTCCACCGTCTATCGCAGGAGTATCATCACATATTTGATAGGTTAGAGTTGCACTACCTGTAAAAGTACTATTAGGAACAAAGGAAACACTACCATTGCCATTATTATAAAATTCTCCACCAAGAACATTTAATGAAGAGGTAGGGGAGAAAGTACTAAAATTGATATTTAAATTAACATCTGTATCATTATTTAAGACGTCAATTGTAATACTGTTAGAATTGTAAGTAACATAATTATCATCATTCGCTACAGGTGGTGCTGGTGGTGGGATTATTTTAATTCCATAGGACTTAAAGGATTGCCTTCCACAAAGGTCGGTCACTGTTAGGGTAATAATACACTCTTCATGGATAGTAGCTGGACTTGTAGTAAATGAAGTTTTTGTATTGTTGGAGCTATTTGTAGTTCCACTGAACGTTCCATTGGAACAAGTACTAGTCCATGTAAAAGTGTAAGAGTTTCCCGAAGTTGAGGAGGCATCTACATCGAAATTTATTGCATCCCCTCCCTCTACTATCTCTGGAACAATTAAGGTATTTGTTAATTGCGGTGCTTTCTTTGCTGGGGCATCAAATGAAAAATTCAAAAATGCACGAATAGCAGCAACTTGTTCTTGGGTAGACCCTTTAGCAAGGTCGTGTCCTCCCTCGTACATTACTTTACCTCGGTCAGCATCTCCGAAGGCGTGGCCATATGCAATTTTTGCTGCCATACCAGGTGAATTACCATTGCTAATATCAGTATGTGAAGGGTCCCATACGGAAACAATTGTGGAAGCGCGCCAAGAACCTGTAGGATAAGGCAGGTATATTTGTTCGGAGCCATTGTTGGTTGCTCCGTCTAAAACACCCATAAACTGCATATACGAATCTGTAGGATTGCTATAGTTATATGGCGGGGATCCATCATCATGGTCCCCAAAATCTATAAGGCCATAACCATCCAAATCAGAATGAGCTGGATCTGGATGAGGTAACGGATCATTGGATAAGAAATTCATTCTTCTGCTTGAATCTAATGGATCTACCAGTGATTCCAAAACACTGACTGCATGACACCCAGACCAAATCCATCCTTCACTTCCTCCATCCGCAAACGATTTGTTCCAATCGTAGAGATAACCATGATCTCCCCAATTTGGATCGGCATGTGGCAAAATAAAGAGGTCATCACATGCATCCAAACCAGAAGGTAAGGCTGTGGTATAAGCGGAAGATGGTATATCTGCAAGGTCTAAATAATTTTGGGCTATTTTTCCATTCTTTGTATCGAGTACCCATTGGGGCCATATATTTAGTTCCCGATATAATGGTACCTCAACATCGGTAAGTGTGGTATAAGTAATTACCCCCTTAGCCTGCCAGGTCGTAATAGTGGCTTGTACATTTGGGTCAGCTAGAAATAGTTTAGATATGATAAATGGCCCTCCACTAAAATTACGTCCATCGACTGTAAAATCGGTACCATCTTTGCTTTTTGTTAGGTTAATAGACCAGATTACAGGAACTTTCCTAATATTTATTAATTCATATACCAAACCATAGGGTTTTAAGCCATTATTTACGGTCTGGGGTACGATCCCCAAATCTACAATAATAGATCCCTTGGGTACAGTCATCGTCTGAGCTATAGCTCCCATCGAAATAATTAGGAAGAACACACCTAGTATATAAAATATAACTTGATGAATAAGTCTTTTATCTTTTTTCAAGGAATAACAAATTAATATGATCTTTAAACTTAGACCTCCATTCCCTCTTCACCTAAAATTTGTTGTGAAACCTGTCAATTGCTGTGTACAACCTATAAGTATTGATGATAAGGAAAAGGAATACATAAAATATATCAAAAAAAAATGCAGCTATTTTCTCATCTGCATCTAACTATAATGCCCTATCCTGAGCTGACAAATAGGAGTTATAAGTCTCCCTATCAACTCTGTAACGAATCCCGTCAAAGCGCGAATATATTCAACAAGACATGAGATATAAGCCAGCTATAACAAGTATAGATAAGAGGGTTCTTGCAAGAAAGTTATTGGTCAACTCTATAGGTTATCTTCCTATTGGTAATAACGGTTTTCACTTTTACCGTCAATAATGCGGAAGCAGAAATTGTTGTTGGACAACTTGATCCATATTTAGAAGCCAAAACACGGTATCTATAACCGTTTTTATTTACCCCAATCGCCTTTACCGTCAAGGCGGTTGACTGCGTTCCGTCGTACTCTGCTCCATTAACAATAGAATTAAATACCGATCCACCATCGGTACTTACCTGCCACTGATAGGTATCAGCATTAGTAATAGTTACCGTAAAAATGGCATTACCTCCAGTAAAAACGGATTGGTCTGGTCCAATAGAAGCCGTGGAAGGTGTTTCTTGGGTAACGATTATTGCGGTCCTTGCCCCACTTAGGCAGTTCGTTGTCCTGTTACGTGCCTCGGCATAAAAAGTACCAGGGCCAGCAGGGGTATAAGTTGTATTGCCAAGTAACAATAATACTCCTCCACTGGCCGAATCATACCAGTCCAAAGTCTCTCCAACACCTACCGATGCAGTCATACTTGGAACGGCTTCTCCCGAACAATATGCTTTATTACCGCCACTGGTTGGCGGACTTACCACCGGACATGAACAATTCGGTGCAGTTACCGGAAGTTGATTGGTACAGCCATTGGCATCGATAACCGTTACCACAATATTGGTTCCAGAAGACACATTGGTTATGGCCCACACATTACCAGATGTATTAGTCACAGTGCCCGCCGAACTCGTTACCGTTCCCGTACTAACCGTAACCTGTAATTTGTAAGTAGTAGGCGAAAAAAGCCTAAAAACACAATTGGGAGAACTAGTGACCGATATTGTAGGTCGTGGCTGAATGGTAAGTTGTACCGCAGTTCTGAAAAGGCTTCTTCGACTGGAATCCGAATTGTCCACACTTTCTCCGTAATAGGTAACATTTCCCACCGTATTAAGGGTTGGAGAAACAGGAGAACCACCACTAGTAGAGGTATACCACACAACATAGGCCCCTGAAGGAGGGGTTGCGGAAGCGGTTACGGTCTGTATAGGGTTTGCTTCACATTCCGTAATATCCCCATTACTTGTAGGGGGAGGTAAGGCCGATTCTATTTCATCGAAAGAGAACTCAAAACTACCATTTCCTTTACAGGAAGAAAATTCTCTACTTCCCAGAAAAATTCTTTGGGAACTAGTACAATTCTTATCTGTATCTATTTGTCCCCCATTATTATAAATCACAGCTTCAGAGGGTAAATGTAGATCTGCATTACCTTTCCATGTAAGAATTCCGTCACTTTGTATGGCGACGAGCATTATATTGACAGACCAATCCTGATTAGAGGGCAACGATAAGCTGTCATTGCTACCAGATTCATCTCCAATAACAAGTTTGCCTATGGTGTAGGTGGTAATATTCGTATTTAAGCTTACTGTATTGTCACTCCCAATGGTTACGGTGGCAACATTACTGTTTTGTCCAGGATAGGACGTGGCATTCAACCAAGTGGAACCATTGTATATTTGCCAGGTACCGGGGTTATTCCAGTTACCGCTAGCTTTGGATCTATAATCTCCGGTAACCTGTGCCAAAACTGGCAAGCCAATTACCAAAAAGAACGCCATTGAAACTAAGCGTTTAAATTTGTGGTTTAGATTTTTAAATTTGAGTGACATATAACTTTCCGATAACAGGAATTTCACATAAATACAATTTTTAAATTATATCCAGACTTCCCATAAATTGTTCGTGAAATTGATAGAAGACGAAAATATTAAATTAGAAAACCAATTAAAACATAATGTTGTGAACACGGATAATACCAATGTGAATGCTTAGATAAACTCTGAATAATAATATTAAAACGGTAGATTACGCTTATTATCTTTAAAGTAGGCCAAGCATATAAAAGTAAAGTCTAACCTTAAAATTTGACTTGAATAGAGATATTCAGGAGTAGGTGGATTTTTATTGATTTGTGGACAGGACGGATCTTGGGATTTCTATATTCTTGGAATTTTTATTATTTGTTAACATCATGAAGGTTTCTGGTAGTCTTTGGGTCGTTTCCGCATTGGTTTTTTGAGGATAGTGAATATCTTTCCCATTGTCCTTTCGGATCCTTGTCCCCTAAGCTGCTTTTTTTGTGCCATGGCCGCCGCCATCCGCCTGCCGATCTCCAATGCGTTGCCCGTATGGATGCCCAAGAATATCTAAAGGACCTCGGTTTCCTTGGTACAGGCCCTTATCCTTTTAAGGTGGTAGTGCTCCTTGTCCTTTCCGGTATCTCGAAAAAAATCGTGAAAATGCACTTCGACTAGGGCCTGCACCTGGTCACCGGTATCAGGAACAATATGAAGAATGTACTGATGAATATGAGGGACAAGGTCCTACTGCGAAAAAGATCCGTCATCGAAACGATAAACGACCAGCTAAAGAATTTATGCCAAGCCGAACATTCGCGCCACCGAAGCTTTGGAAACTTCATACCAACTTGGTGGCCAACCTTATATCCTACTCCTTTCAAGAAAAGAAACTAGGAATCAAATTTGAAATGGAGAACACCTCACAACTAACCTTAATTTATTAAAAACTTAGACCAACCTCAGGTTAAAAGGCATCGAACTGTTCGGTCTGGAAGAAAATGTATAGCTGTGCAGGAAATCGTCGATTCTTCGTAACTTGGACCTACAGAACAAGTTTAAAACCCCGTTTTTTGAGCTAAGGACTCTATTTCGGGGTTTTATTATGTCTTAATATGCGACTTATTAATCTGATATATAAGTGATTGTGTCACTAATAAATATGCCTGAATAATTGAAAAAAAAAAAAAAATGCAGCTACTTTCGTAACTGCATTTAATATAATATTATCAATAATTACTCTATAATTAGGAATTCCGACCTACGATTTGATTGGTGTTCTTCTTGAGTACATTTTACCCCATTGCTGCATCTATTTACTAGTCGGGTTTCTCCATACCCTTCCTCCTCTAACCTATCCCTAGAAATTCCATTAGATACCATATAGGCGGTAGTAGCTTCGGCCCGTTTTTGTGACAACCATAGGTTATAGGAATCCTTGCCCTGGCTATCGGTATGTGAAGTGACCTTCAATTTTAAACTAGAATACTTTTCCATGGCGGCAATTACCTTATGTATTTCAATTTCTGCATCGGGCCTTATATTATACCTATCAAAATCGAAATAGATTGTACTAAGTTGCAGTAATTTCGCCAAGTCGTCCCCAAATCCCGCAGTAACCAAGTCCCTTTCCAAATAGAAATCGATTATCATAGGTTTACTATCGGATATATTGAGATACTCTTCGGAGGGAACATAGCCGTTTATGGAAGCCCTTACAAAATTCCCTTTACTACAATCTACCATCAGCTTGTAAGTACCTTTAGAATCCGTAATTACCGATGTTAATTCCTCGTTGTTTTCATTTATCACCTTCACGGTGGCACCTGTCAATACCTCATTTGATATTTTATCCCTTACCGTACCCGATACTGGTTTCAGACAATTGAACTCCAAGGGTTTGGTTTCCACAAAACTATAAATATCGTCACTCCCCATTCCTCCTTTTCTATTTGAGGCAAAATATCCACTCTTGGTCCCCTCATCAATGATGAAGGTGAAATCATCCAAACTACTATTTATGGGCTCCCCTACATTTAACACATTGCCAATAAATTGATTCTTGGAAATCTTTGTTGCAAATACATCCAAACCACCTAAGCCTGGATGTCCATCGGAAGAAAAATATAAAATATTATCAGCAGAAAGGAACGGAAAACTCTCCCGGGCTTCCGTATTTATTATATTTCCCAAATTTACAGGAGTCCCATAGGTACCATCGTCATTAATGGCTGCCTTAAAAATATCGGACTCCCCATAAGTTCCTGGCATATCGGACGTAAAATATAGAACCTTTTCATCTGGACTCAGGGTCGGATGCGCAACGGAATAGGAATCACTATTAAATGGGAGCTCCTCAACCTGCGTCCATACCCCATCAATTTGAGTCGCTTTAAACAATTTTAAGCGGACCACTCCCCCTTTATCCTTTACCGTTTTTCCTTCAAAAGAATTATTTCTTGTAAAGTAAAGTGTGCTGCCATCTTTTGTGAAGGCCGAGGTAGATTCGTGCAATCGGGTGTTTATTCCTTTATCAAATTTAAGCACTTTATTTTCTGAGATACTATCGACATTTACCTTGTAGAGATCCAAAAAATCTTTGGAATTCCAGGTATGCCTATTTCTTGCCAAATTTCCGGTATCCCTATCCGAGGCAAATAGTAGTCCCTTCTTATAATAGGAAGGGGCAAAATCGGAATATTTTGAATTAAATTTAAATTCTCCTATTTGGTAGCGTCCAGAATTTTTCGCGATTTCTTCCAAATAATCCCTCTCCGTTTTATAGAGTGTGGCCCTAATATCTGTAGATTTTATTTCCGAGAATTTTGACATAATCTCTTTTGATTTATCATATTCCCCTAGGGACCTTAAGGTTTGAGCATACCTAAAGAAATAATCAGCACCCATAGCTTCAGGATATTCTTCCAGCAACTGTTGGTATGTTTCCGATGCTTCGGTATAGTCGGCATTAAAGTAATAGGAGTTCCCAAGCTTCATCAACAAATCTGCAGAAATATACCCTTTGTCCACTACTCTTTTATATATATCTATTGCCGGACTGAAAGAGTAATCCCCATACTTTTCATTTGCCTTATTTACCAATCTTTCCTGAGCATTGGTAACAAGTCCAAAACCAGAAAATAAAATCGTCAATAAGAATAATCTTTTTATCATTTTATCTTTTTTAGAAGAAACGGGGCGATACCATTCTGCTGAAGGACCTTATCAATTCAAATCTTAAAAACACCTCAAATGAGCCATCATTAAACTGTGTCCCCCCTAATTCCGTGGTCTCACGATCATAAGCCAAGCCAATCATTAACTGCTCGCTGATTTGAAAGCCTACCAGACCGCTTATAGCAGCATCCCATCTATAGGCTGCCCCAAAGCTAAATACATCATTGAATAAAAAACTTGCGGACACATCAACCTGTAATGGGGCCCCGCCAACCACTTTAGTTAACAAAGCCGGTTTAAATTTAAAATTGTTATTCAAATCAAAGATATAGCCCGTTATAAAATAGAAATTCATCCTTTCGGTTGAGAGAAACTGCACGGAATTAGCATCTCTTTGTGAATTGTCAAAATGCTGTGTTTCAATAAGATTTGGCGCAGACAATCCAGCATAAAATTGATCAGAGTGATAATACACTCCTACCCCAAAATTGGGTGAAAATTTATTATCTATATTATCCCCTTCTATATTCTCCGAATCAAAATTGTTCAATCCGTTAAAATCTAAATTCAATAAATTACCCCCTGCTTTTAATCCAAAGGATAATTTAGCATCCATGGACAAATCTATGGTATAGGACAATACGGCATCAAACTGGGTTTCCTGAACTACTCCATTCCCAATGTTGTCATTTATCACTGAGATTCCATAGCCCAATCTACTATTCCGTATAGGCGAATGTAGGTTTAAGGTTTGCGTTTTGGGGGCACCTTCCAGTCCAACCCATTGTGATCGGTATAATGCTGCAATACTCAATTGCCCCCTAGATCCTACATAGGCCGGATTTACACTCATGGTATTATACATATACTGAGTAAATTGGGCATCTTGTTGTGCATATAACCCAACAGATAGGGAAAACAACATTATAGCGGTGACGGAGAGACTTTTTTTGTAGTTCATCTAGTATTAAATATTTTATTGGCTCAAATAAATATAACCACTGTCAGTAATATTCCTTTGATTATTTTCGTACTGGAAAATGTAATAATAAACACCGGCAGGCAAATAATCACTACCTGTAACCGTCGATCTACCTTTAGATCTACCATCAAAAACATTATTTTGGTTATTATAACCACTCCCTTTATAAACAGCAACCCCCCATCTATTATAGATTTGTAAGGAATTGTTTTTGGCATTTCTAACCCCTCTAATAAAAAGGAAATCATTTTTGCCATCCGCATTGGGAGTTACCAATTGATTAACCTCAATTTTTTCGTCCTCATTTACTTTTACAACCTCCACTGTTACCGTTGCAGAATCGCAGTTGGACGGATTGGCTACTTCACAGATGGTATAGCCAATAGTGTAGGTCCCTTCGGCAGTACCTGGGCTGACACTTATGCTACCATCCTCATTAATCGTTAGCTCATCCGTAGGGGTCGATGTTATTGTTATCTCTTCTGGTAGTACCGTTACACCGTTTAAAGTATCGTTAGAAAGCACATTGCTATCGGGAATTGTTCCTCCAGAAGTACTTCCACTATAATTATCATCTACCGCATCAAGAGTATTGCCACTACCTGGGCCAACACTGATCGTTACTGTAGCAGAATCGCAGTTGGTGGGATTAACTACTTCGCAGATGGTATAGTCAATAGTGTAGGTCCCTTCGGCAGTACCTGGGCTGACACTTATACTTCCATCCTCATTGATTGTAAGCTGATCTGTAGAAGTCGAGGTTAAAGTCACCTCTTCGGGTAGTACCGTTACACCGTTTAAAGTATCGTTAGAAAGCACATTGCTATCGGGAATTGTTCCTCCAGTAGTACTTCCACTATAATCATCATCTACCGCATCAAGAGTATTGCCACTACCTGGGCCAACACTGATCGTTACTGTAG
The DNA here is from genome assembly GCF_041320605.1 of Arenibacter antarcticus. Lineage (NCBI taxonomy): Bacteria > Pseudomonadati > Bacteroidota > Flavobacteriia > Flavobacteriales > Flavobacteriaceae > Arenibacter > Arenibacter antarcticus. The sequence continues at coordinate 2,752,197 of NZ_CP166679.1, read as the reverse complement.
CAGAATCGCAGTTGGTGGGATTGGCTACTTCGCAGATGGTATAGCCAATAGCGTAGGTCCCTTCGGCAGTACCTAGGCTGATACTTATGCTTCCATCCTCATTGATCGTAAGCTCATTCGTAGGGGTCGATGTTATTGTTACCTCTTCGGGTAGTACCGTTACACCGTTTAAAGTATCGTTAGAAAGCACATTGCTATCGGGAATTGTTCCTCCAGTAGTATTTCCATTAAAATCATCGTCTACCGCATCAAGAGTATTTGCCTCAACTTGAATACTAACTATAGCCGATGCACAAACACTAGGGTCTGGATCAACATTACAAACCTCATAAATAATGGTGACAGTTGTATTGGATTCTAACACGGTTGGGATATAGGTCAACATACCAGTCAAAGCATCCAAGGTTACACTACCAATGGCGGTACCGCCAATTTGTGACAAACTAGTAGTACCTACATTATTAGGATCATTATTAGGCAGATAATCATCATTTTCTAAAATATTGATCGCTACCTCGGTCAAAGCTGGAGTTGAGTCAGAATCGTCTCTAGCAGTAGCTACCAGCGGATCTGGATCTGTTCCATTAGGGTTACCGTCATCATCACAGTCCAGCCCTTCCCATTCCTTAGAAGGAGATAATGTAATACTTGCAGGGTCATAACTACATGGGTCTAATGGATCTGTACCGTCTTCTTTTTCATCTTCGTTGGTCACCCCATCACCGTCGCAGTCAAGCGCGTTCCATTCGGATGTAGTAGGTACCGTTTGGTGTTCCAATACAAATTCACAAGGATCTAGGGGATCTGTCCCGTCCTCTTTTTCTTTTTCATTGGTCACTCCATCACCATCGCAATCCGCAGTTAGGTAAGCACCGCTCTGGGGCAAGCTAACACTTTCAGGATCATAACTACATGGGTCTAACGGATCTGTACCGTCTTCTTTTTCATCTTCGTTGGTCACCCCATCACCGTCGCAGTCAAGCGCGTTCCATTCGGATGTAGTAGGTACCGTTTGGTGTTCCAATACAAATTCACAAGGATCTAGAGGATCTGTTCCGTCTTCCTTTTCTTTTTCATTGATTACTCCATCACCATCGCAATCTGCAGTTAGGAAAGCACCGCTCTGGGGCAAGCTAACACTTTCAGGGTCATAACTACATGGGTCTAACGGATCTGTACCGTCTTCTTTTTCATCTTCGTTGGTCACCCCATCACCGTCGCAGTCAAGCGCGTTCCATTCGGATGTAGTAGGTACCGTTTGGTGTTCCAATACAAATTCACAAGGATCTAGAGGATCTGTTCCGTCTTCCTTTTCTTTTTCATTGATTACTCCATCACCATCGCAATCTGCAGTTAGGAAAGCACCGCTCTGGGGTAAGGTAACGCTTGTCACCAAATAATCGCACGGATCAGTTGGGTCCGTCTTATCTTGGACTTCTTGCCAATTGGTCACTCCGTCCCCATCACAATCGCTCTTTTTCCAAGAATAGGAGGGCAATATAGTTATACTGGTATATATAAGGTCGCAAGGATCCAAGGGGTCTGTCCCGTCTTCTTTTTCTTTTTCATTGATTACTCCATCACCATCGCAATCTGCAGTTAGGAAAGCACCGCTCTGGGGTAAGGTAACGCTTGTCACCAAATAATCGCACGGATCAGTTGGGTCCGTCTTATCTTGGACTTCTTGCCAATTAGTCACTCCGTCCCCATCACAATCGCCCTTTTTCCAAGAATAGGAGGGCAATATAGTTATACTGGTATATATAAGGTCGCAAGGATCCAAGGGGTCTGTCCCGTCTTCTTTTTCTTTTTCATTGATTACTCCATCACCATCGCAATCTGCAGTTAGGAAAGAACCGCTCTGGGGTAAGGTAACGCTTGTCACCAAATAATCGCACGGATCAGTTGGGTCCGTCTTATCTTGGACTTCTTGCCAATTGGTCACTCCGTCCCCATCACAATCGCCCTTTTTCCAAGAATAGGAGGGCAATATAGTTATACTGGTATATATAAGGTCGCAAGAATCATTGAGATCTGTACAATCTTCAATTTCCTTTTCATTGATTACTCCGTCACCATCGCAATCTGCAGTTAGGAAAGCACCGCTCTGGGGTAAGGTAACGCTTGTCACCAAATAATCGCACGGATCAGTTGGGTCCGTCTTATCTTGGACTTCTTGCCAATTGGTCACTCCGTCCCCATCACAATCCCCCTTTTTCCAGGCGTAGGAAGGATATTGTGTCATACTGGTATATATAAGATCACAAGAATCATTGAGATCTGTACAATCTTCAATTTCCTTTTCATTGATTACTCCGTCACGATCGCAATCCAATGCCTTCCATGCTGCTGATGGAGCACAGTCTTGATGAGCCAAAATAAAATCGCATGGATCTTGAGGGTCTGTACCATCTTCCTTTTCTTTTTTATTGGTTACACCATCCCCATCACTATCACTATCCTTATTTACATAATCAATAGGACTTATGCCAATATCATTTGAAAAATAAGGAGCCATTGTATAAAATTCCTTTTGGGTCACCACGGACTCTGAATGCCAAAAGAATCTTCCTCCCTTATCGACTTGATTCTCAAATTTCCCAATCAAGTCTTTATTTGTTACCGATAAACTACCGTTATTAGTCTCTTTAGGAAAACCAAAAGTAGATCCCTTAAGGGCTTTCGATTCAAGTGTTGTACATTCCACTTTACTAATAATGGCATTTTCACCTTTCCCACTGACATTTGAGTCATGAATTCTATTATTATCCAACAACGTAAGACTTTCGTCCAAATGGGCAGGTAATTCGCTAAACGAAGTTAATAGTCCAAAAAGCAAAAAGACCATAAACGGCATAATGCCTGTTTGTGCTTTTTCCTTACTATTGAATAAAGTAATTTTTCCCATAAAATGATAGTTTTTCTTAAACTAATCACCATGGCGAAATAGGGAGATACAAATGTAAGAAGATAGGGCTACTTCATAAGTAGGTGCAATATAAATGTAAAATATTTATTCCCGTATAATTTACCCTTATATAGATTATATAATCTATCAATAACCTTAATGTCCGACTAAGTACCCATTCTAAATACCATCATCCTAAAACAATTACAACTCATCGTAGCCAAAACAATAGGTCCTATTACCAGCTTTCCAAATACAACAGCTAAATAAAAATTCTAACGAAAAGTAAATATTGTCCTGAAGCTAAATACTTTGGGTTTTTTAGTTGATTTTGGAGGATGAAGAAAATTTATTTGGCCTATTTTTGCACAAATCAATTGATTAATGAGTTTTAAGAATCAGATTCAGCGAAGAAGGACTTTCGGGATCATATCACATCCCGATGCAGGCAAAACCACCCTTACAGAAAAACTACTTCTATTTGGTGGGGCCATACAAGAAGCAGGTGCCGTTAAGAACAATAAAATAAAGAAAGGCGCTACAAGCGACTTTATGGAGATTGAAAGGCAAAGAGGAATTTCCGTTGCCACTTCCGTCTTGGCATTCATTTATAAGGATAAGAAGATAAATATCTTGGATACTCCCGGACATAAAGATTTTGCTGAGGATACTTTTAGGACCCTAACAGCGGTAGACAGTGTAATTGTTGTTATAGATGTTGCCAAAGGTGTGGAAGAACAGACCGAAAAATTGGTTGAAGTTTGTAGAATGCGGAAAATACCCATGATTGTTTTTATAAATAAAATGGATAGGGAAGGGAGAGACGCTTTTGATCTACTGGACGAGGTGGAACAAAAACTTGGCCTAAAAGTAGTCCCTTTAAGTTTTCCTATTGGAATGGGGTACGATTTTAAGGGAATCTATAATATATATGAAAAGAACATTAATCTATTTAGAGGGGATAACAAAAAGAAAATAGAGGACACAATAGCTTTTAACGATATAGAGAGCCCAGAATTAGAGAAAATTATAGGGGAAAAAGCCGCCAATGAATTACGAGATGACCTAGAGTTGATTAGCGGGGTTTATCCAGATTTTGACAAAGAGCTTTATTTGAAGGCAGAGCAGCAGCCCGTGTTTTTTGGCTCTGCCCTTAATAATTTTGGTGTGAGGGAACTCTTAGACTGTTTTATTGCTATTGCTCCAACTCCTCAACCTAAAATGGCGGAAGAGCGTCTCGTGCAAGCCAATGAAACTGAACTCTCGGGATTTGTATTTAAAATACACGCCAATATGGATCCAAAACACCGAGATCGACTGGCTTTTGTCAAAATTGTATCCGGTACTTTTGAAAAAAACAAACCTTACTTACATGTACGACAAGGAAAAAAAATGAAATTTTCTAGTCCCAACGCCTTTTTTGCGGAAAAAAAGGAAATTGTGGACATCTCCTATCCTGGGGATATAGTAGGGTTACACGATACCGGTAACTTTAAAATTGGTGACACTTTGACCGAAGGTGAAATATTACACTACAAGGGAATTCCAAGTTTTTCACCTGAGCATTTTAGATACATAAACAATGCGGATCCGTTAAAATCCAAACAATTAAACAAGGGTATCGATCAGCTTATGGATGAAGGTGTGGCCCAATTGTTTACCTTGGAACTGAACAACAGAAAAATAATAGGAACCGTAGGGGCTTTACAATTTGAGGTTATACAATACCGTTTGGAGCATGAATATGGCGCCAAATGTTCTTATGAAAATTTCCCAGTATACAAGGCATGCTGGATAGAGGCCAAAGATCCTAAAAGTGAAGAGTTTAAGGAATTTAAAAGGGTGAAACAGAAGTTTTTAGCAAAAGACAAGCGCAAACAATTGGTATTTCTTGCAGACTCCCAATTTTCATTGCAGATGACCCAACAGAAATATCCAAACGTGAAATTGCACTTTACCTCAGAGTTTAATTAAGTACAACTTTACTTAACGCCTTAATAAATAGGACAAAGTGAATTAATGACTATTGGGCTCAACAGGAGCCTCATTCATATATAGCGGACTTATTTAACTAGCCCAGCCTTTTCTTAAATAGTTCTATAAAAAAGGCCCTAAGCATATGCTTAGGGCTTTTTTTTGTGTTATGCCTCACCAGTAGGTCCAAAATTAATTGGAATTGGAGGTTGATCATAATCCTTGATCGTACCATGGCTCTTTTCAAACCGACTTACATTATCGCTTAAGGCCTTTAAAAATTTTTTGGCGTGCTGGGGAGTAAGTACAATTCTACTTTTAACCTTAGCTTTTGGTGCCCCAGGCATCATACTTATAAAATCTACCACAAACTCGGAAACAGAATGGTTAATAATTGCGAGGTTGGAGTAAATCCCCTCTGCAATTTTTTCGTCCAATTCTATGTTGATCTGATTTTGATTTTCGTCTTTCTCGCTCATTCTTACAATGATTTATTATTCTAATTCGCAACCGTTAAATTAGGGAAATTAAAGGATAATCAAAAAAAAACCTCGATGTTGAACATCGAGGTTTTAATTTTTAGAATTTCAGTTCTTCTTTTCGAGCCATGATTTCATCGTATTCCTCTTTAGAGCCCACAATGATATTATCATAATCCCTCATTCCTGTTCCTGCTGGTATTTTATGCCCAACTATCACATTCTCCTTTAATCCTTCCAACGTATCCACTTTCCCGCTAACAGCAGCTTCGTTCAATACTTTGGTCGTTTCTTGGAAAGAAGCAGCCGATATAAATGACTTCGTTTGTAGCGATGCCCTTGTTATCCCTTGAAGAATTGGTGTGGCAGTTGCTGCAATCGCATCCCTGGCCGATACCAATTCCTTATCTGTACGCTTCAAGATAGAGTTTTCATCCCTAAGTTCTCGTAGACTAATAATCTGACCTGGTTTTAGATTCACCGAATCACCGGCTTCATCTACTACCTTTTGTCCGAATATATCATCATTCTCTTTGATGAAGTCGTCTTTGTGCACCAATTGATTTTCCAAGAAAATGGTATCTCCTGGATCTTGGATACGCACCTTACGCATCATTTGACGAACTACCACCTCAAAATGCTTGTCATTGATCTTCACACCTTGTAAACGATATACTTCTTGCACTTCGTTTACCAAGTACTGCTGAACTGCAGATGGTCCTTTGATCGCCAAAATATCTTCTGGGGTAATGGACCCATCGGACAATGGCATACCTGCACGTACATAATCATTTTCCTGAACTAGGATCTGATTAGATAATTTTACCAAGTATTTTTTAACCTCACCCAATTTGGATTCGATAATGATCTCTCGGTTACCTCTCTTAATTTTTCCGAATGAAACAACACCATCAATTTCAGAAACTACAGCAGGGTTAGACGGATTACGCGCTTCGAATAATTCGGTCACCCTTGGAAGACCTCCCGTAATATCACCGGATTTAGCCGATTTACGTGGAATCTTAACCAAAATTTTACCTTCTTTAATCTTATCACCATCATCTACCATGATATGTGAACCAACTGGAAGGTTATAAGAACGCAACACTTCATCCTTATTGTTCTTGATCAATAAAGTAGGAATTAGTTTTTTGTTTCTCGATTCCGAAATTACTTTCTCTTGGAAACCAGTCTGCTCATCAATTTCTACCTGGTAGGTTATTCCTTGTTCTATATTCTCATAGGCTATTTGACCTGGGAATTCCGATACGATCACCCCGTTATAGGGATCCCATGAACAAATTACCTGACCTTTTTCAACTTTATCACCATTTTTAATGAATAATTGAGACCCATAAGGTATGTTATTGGTACTTAGGGTAATACCCGATTTAGGATCTACGACCTTAATTTCAGATGTTCTGGAGATTACAATCTCAGACCCTTTACCTTCTGCTTCCTGATTCTTTACCGTTCTTAGATCCTCAATTTCGGCAATACCTCCAAATTTAGCTTCAAGCTTATTATCTTCGGAAATGTTACCAGCAATACCACCTACGTGGAAGGTTCTAAGGGTTAACTGTGTCCCTGGTTCACCAATCGATTGAGCGGCAACTACACCAACGGCTTCACCTCGTTGTACCATTTTATTGGTAGACAAGTTTCTTCCATAACATTTACCACAAATACCTTTCTGGGCTTCACATGTCAGTGCCGAACGAACCTCTACCTTTTCAACTGGAGAAGCCATAATCTTCTTAACATCTGATTCCATAATTTCTTGACCAGCTTTTAAAAGCAACTCCTCAGAAATAGGATCATAAACATCATGCAAAGAAACCCTTCCAAGGATACGTTCCCCTAAAGTTTCAACGATTTCTTCGTTTTTCTTAAGCGCTTCTACCTGTACACCTCTTAGCGTTTCACAATCTTCAATATTGATAATGACATCTTGTGAAACATCTACCAAACGACGTGTTAGATAACCCGCATCCGCCGTTTTTAACGCCGTATCCGCAAGACCTTTACGCGCACCGTGAGTAGATATAAAGTATTCCAAAATGGACAATCCCTCTTTAAAGTTGGATAGAATAGGGTTTTCAATAATTTCCCCTCCACCAGCAGTAGATTTTTTAGGTTTCGCCATTAATCCACGCATACCGGTCAACTGACGAATCTGCTCCTTAGAACCCCTTGCACCAGAATCTAACATCATATACACTGAGTTAAACCCTTGCTTGTCCTCACGAATTCGCTTCATAGCCAATTCGGTCAACATTGAGTTGGTGGAAGTCCAAACATCAATCACCTGATTATAACGTTCGTTATTGGTAATAAGACCCATGTTATAGTTGGCCATAATACCATCTACTTGGGTGTTAGCATCAGCAATCATTTCGTGTTTCTCGGGTGGAATAATAATATCCCCCAAACTAAAGGAAAGTCCACCTTTAAAGGCGAATTCGTACCCCATAGTCTTGATCTTATCCAAGAAATCCGCCGTTGTAGGTACATCGGTAACACTTAAAATATCACCAATAATATCCCTTAACGATTTTTTATTCAATACTTCGTTGATATATCCTGCTTCTTCTGGTACAACCATATTAAACAAGACCCTACCTACGGTTGTTGGTATAATTTGATTCACCAACTCCCCAGCTTCATTAAAATCTTTTGCGCGCACCTTAATGCCCGCGTTAAGATCTAAACGTCCCTCATTAAAGGCTATTACTACTTCCTCATAGGAATAGAAAATAAGTCCTTCCCCTTTAACTTTAACTTCGGGGGTAGATTTCTTTTCCTTGGTCATATAATATAGACCCAAGACCATATCCTGTGAAGGTACGGTAATTGGGGAACCATTTGCCGGGTTCAAAATATTATGGGAAGCCAACATTAACAGTTGTGCTTCTAGAATTGCTTCTGGTCCCAACGGAAGGTGAACCGCCATTTGATCACCATCAAAATCCGCGTTAAATGCCGTACAAACCAATGGATGCAGACGAATTGCCTTACCTTCTATTAGTTTTGGCTGAAACGCTTGAATACCCAAACGGTGCAAAGTAGGAGCTCTGTTCAATAATACAGGATGTCCTTTCAATACATTTTCCAGAATATCCCAAACTACAGGCTCTTTTCTGTCTATTATTTTTTTAGCGGATTTCACTGTTTTAACAATCCCTCTTTCAATCAACTTACGGATTACAAAAGGTTTGTACAGTTCTGCAGCCATATCTTTTGGCAGACCACATTCGGACAGTTTCATTTCAGGTCCAACAACAATAACCGAACGAGCAGAATAATCCACACGTTTACCCAAAAGGTTCTGACGGAAACGTCCTTGCTTACCTTTTAATGAATCCGAAAGTGACTTTAACGGTCTATTGGATTCAGTTTTAACAGCTGATGCCTTACGTGTATTATCAAATAAGGAATCCACCGCTTCCTGAAGCATACGTTTCTCATTTCTAAGAATTACTTCAGGTGCTTTTATCTCAACCAATCTTTTTAGACGGTTATTTCTAATAATAACTCTCCTATAAAGGTCGTTAAGATCCGAAGTCGCAAAACGACCACCATCTAACGGCACCAAAGGACGTAATTCTGGAGGAATAACAGGAATGACCTTCATGATCATCCAATCTGGTTTATTCTCTCTATTTTCTTGAGACTCTCTTAGGGCCTCAACAACTTGAAGTCTTTTTAAAGCTTCAGTTTTACGCTGTTTAGATGTTTCAGTATTGGCCTTATGTCTAAGTTCATACGACAATTCGCTCAAATCTATCCTAGACAATAGGTCTATAAGACATTCTGCACCCATCTTCGCGATAAACTTGTTGGGATCGGAATCTTCTAAATACTGATTTTCCTGAGGGATGGTTTCCAAAATATTTAGATATTCCTCCTCGCTCAAGAAATCCAATTTTTGAATTTCCTCTCCTTCCGGACCTTTGGCAATTCCCGGCTGAATTACTACATATCGTTCGTAGTAAATGATCATATCCAATTTCTTGGAGGGCAATCCCAAAAGGTATCCGATTTTATTTGGCAGGGAACGGAAATACCAGATATGGGCAACAGGAACAACCAAGTTAATGTGTCCTACCCTATCCCTACGTACTTTTTTCTCTGTCACTTCTACGCCACAACGATCACAAACAATACCGCGGTAACGAATTCTCTTGTATTTCCCACAAGCACACTCATAGTCCTTTACAGGCCCAAAAATACGCTCACAAAAAAGACCGTCACGCTCTGGTTTGTGCGTTCTATAGTTAATAGTTTCGGGTTTTAAAACCTCACCTCTGGACTCTGCCAAAATAGATTCTGGAGAGGCCAAACCGATTGAAATTTTATTAAACCTTTTAACGGTATTATTATCTTTTAGTCTAGCCATAACTATATTCTGATACTAATTTAATTCTAATTGTTAGGAATAGTGCTCAAACCCTATTCTTATTATTCTTCCAATCTAATGTCCAAACCTAATCCTTTAAGTTCGTGCATCAATACGTTGAAAGATTCTGGTAAACCAGGTTCTGGCATGGTTTCTCCCTTAACGATGGCCTCATATGTCTTGGCCCTACCAATAACATCATCTGATTTAACCGTTAATATTTCCCTAAGGGTTGCCGAGGCACCATAGGCTTCTAAGGCCCATACTTCCATCTCTCCAAATCGCTGACCCCCAAATTGCGCTTTACCACCTAATGGCTGTTGCGTAATAAGCGAGTAAGGTCCTATAGAACGTGCGTGCATCTTATCATCTACCATATGTCCTAATTTCAACATATAGATTACCCCTACCGTTGCAGCCTGGTCAAAACGCTGACCAGTACCCCCATCATATAGATACGTATGTCCATATCTCGGAATTCCAGCTTCATCCGTGTAGGCATTGATCTGATCCAAACTTGCACCATCAAAAATTGCAGTGGCATATTTCTTGCCCAATTTTAATCCGGCCCATCCTAAAACAGTCTCGTAAATCTGTCCAATGTTCATACGGGAAGGTACCCCAAGTGGATTTAAGACAATATCTACTGGTGTTCCATCTTCCAAGAACGGCATATCTTCATGACGTACAATTCTAGATACAATACCTTTGTTACCGTGGCGTCCTGCCATCTTATCCCCAACCTTTAATTTTCGCTTTTTAGCGATATAAACTTTGGCCAGTTTCATAATTCCAGCAGGCAATTCATCCCCAACTGAAATTGTAAACTTATCCCTTCTAAGGTTCCCCTGAAGGTCATTCAATTTAATCTTATAATTGTGCAATAGATCGGTTACCAATATATTACAGTCCTTATCCGTAGTCCAGACTCCGCCAACCAAATGGGCAAAATCATCCACTGCGTTCAACATTTTCATGGTGTATTTCTTTCCTTTTGGAAGTACTTCCTCCCCAAGGTCGTTCAATACACCTTGTGAAGTTTTACCATTGACCAATGTAAACAGCTTCTCTACCAATACATCTTTTAGCTGTTGGAATTTAACTTCGTATTCCAACTCTAATTTCGCCAATTCTTCTTTATCTTCGGAACGCTTACGCTTATCCTTAACCGATCTAGAGAATAACTTTTTATCGATAACCACTCCTCGTAAAGAAGGTGAAGCTTTTAAGGAAGCATCCTTAACATCTCCTGCCTTGTCTCCAAAAATAGCACGTAATAATTTTTCTTCCGGAGTAGGATCAGATTCTCCTTTTGGAGTAATCTTTCCAATAAGAATATCACCAGGCTTCACTTCTGCACCAATACGGATCATACCGTATTCGTCAAGATCTTTGGTAGCCTCCTCAGAAACGTTAGGAATATCATTAGTCAATTCCTCTGCTCCCAATTTAGTATCCCTCACCTCCAACGCGTATTCATCTACGTGTATAGAAGTAAAGATATCCTCTCTAACTACTTTTTCAGAAATTACGATAGCATCCTCAAAATTGTATCCCTTCCATGGCATAAATGCCACTACCAAGTTTCTACCCAAGGCCAGTTCTCCATTTTCAGTTGCATATCCTTCACAAAGTACTTGTCCTTTTTTAACCTTATATCCTTTTTTAACAATAGGTTTAAGGTTAATACTAGTACCTTGGTTGGTTTTTCTAAATTTCACCAACTCATAGGTTTTGGAATCCTCTTCAAAACTAACTAGTTTTTCATCCTCTGTCCTATCGTATTTAATGGTAATCTTTTGAGAATCAACATATTCTATAACCCCATCACCTTCAGCATTTATCAATACTCGGGAATCAGAAGCCACCTGACGCTCTAACCCGGTTCCTACAATAGGAGCCTCTGGTTTTAGCAACGGTACTGCCTGACGCATCATGTTAGATCCCATCAATGCCCTGTTGGCATCATCATGCTCCAAAAACGGAATCAACGATGCTGAAATAGAAGCAATCTGGTTTGGTGCTACATCTGTATAATCCAATTCTAATGGATCTATAACTGGGAAATCACCTTCTTCTCTTGCAATAATTTTCTCTGGAGTAATGGTCCCTTCCTCATCCATAGGGATGTTGGCTTGGGCTATTTTCATTCCCTCTTCCTCCTCAGCACTCAGGTATATGAAATCGTTAATGTTCACCTTTCCATTTACCACTTTTCTATATGGTGTTTCAAGGAATCCCATTGGGTTAACCTTCGCAAACACAGAAAGTGAGGAAATAAGTCCAATATTCGGTCCCTCGGGAGTTTCAATAGGACAAAGTCTTCCGTAGTGGGTATAGTGAACGTCACGTACCTCAAAACCTGCTCTTTCCCTAGATAGACCTCCTGGCCCTAATGCTGACAATCTTCTCTTGTGCGTAATTTCAGCCAAGGGATTGGTCTGGTCCATAAACTGGGACAACTGGTTGGTACCAAAGAAAGAGTTGATCACAGAAGACAAGGTCTTTGCGTTGATCAAATCGATCGGGGTAAACACCTCGTTGTCACGAACGTTCATACGTTCACGTATCGTTCTAGCCATACGGGCAAGACCTACACCAAATTGTTGTGACAATTGTTCTCCAACAGTTCTTACCCTACGGTTTGAAAGGTGGTCAATATCATCGATCTCCGCTTTGGAATTGATCAATTCTATCAAATATTTTATAATGGTAATAATATCTTCCTTGGTAAGGACTTGTTTGTCCATTCCAATATCAAGACCAAGTTTTTTGTTCATTCTATAACGCCCAACTTCACCTAAGTTGTAACGTTGATCTGAAAAGAACAATTTATCTATAATTCCACGTGCAGTTTCCTCATCTGGCGGTTCGGCATTACGTAACTGACGGTAAATATGTTCAACAGCCTCTTTTTCCGAGTTTGTTGGATCCTTTTGAAGGGTGTTATGAATAATAGCATAATCACTCTGCGCATTATTTTCCTTATGAAGTAGGATGGTCTTAACATCTGCATCCAAAATTTCGGCTATGTGATCTTTTTCCAAAACGGTATCACGGTCCAAAATAATCTCATTACGTTCTATAGAAACCACTTCGCCGGTATCTTCGTCCACAAAATCTTCGTGCCATGTGTTCAATACTCTTGCCGCCAATTTACGGCCCAACACCTTTTTTAACCCGGCATTGGAAACTTTAATTTCCTCAGAAAGGTCAAATATTTCCAATATGTCTTTATCCCTTTCAAAGCCAATAGCTCTGAACAAGGTAGTAACGGGTAATTTTTTCTTTCTATCAATATAGGCGTACATAACACCATTGATATCCGTTGCAAATTCTATCCAAGATCCTTTAAATGGAATCACCCTGGCAGAATACAACTTTGTACCGTTTGCATGAAAGGATTGACCAAAGAAAACCCCTGGAGAACGGTGTAACTGAGAAACTACAACTCGTTCAGCACCATTGATAACGAAGGTACCACTAGGAGTCATGTAAGGAATAGTACCTAAGTATACATCCTGTACAATTGTTTCAAAATCCTCATGCTCAGGATCTGTACAATATAATTTTAATCTTGCTTTTAATGGAACACTATGAGTAAGTCCACGCTCTATACATTCTTGGATGGAATATCTAGGTGGATCAATAAAATAGTCTAAAAATTCTAGTACGAACTGGTTCCTGGTGTCTGTAATTGGAAAGTTTTCCATGAAGGTGTTGTACAACCCTTCATTGCCCCTTTCGTCAGATTTGGTCTCAAGTTGAAAAAAATCTTGAAACGATTTAATCTGAATGTCCAAGAAATCCGGATAATTCGGCGTATTCTTAGCGGATGCGAAACTTATTCTTTCAGTCTGATTTGTGAACATCGATGGACAAAATTTTGATCGTGAATACTTAATTGGGTCGTGCACTCCTCTATACACGATATGTATAAAAAGGCTTAGGTCTAGCCACAAAAAGTGGAAAGACCTAAACCAAAATAATTATGGTTGTCGCAATTATTTAAGCTCAACTTCTGCTCCTGCTTCTTCCAAAGATTTTTTAATACCTTCAGCTTCGTCTTTAGAAACACCTTCTTTAACTGCTTTTGGCGCGCTATCAACGATGTCCTTAGCATCTTTCAAACCTAAACCAGTCAATTCCTTAACCAATTTAACTACTGCTAATTTAGAAGCACCAGCTGCTTTCAAAATTACGTCGAATTCAGTTTGCTCTTCAACAGCTTCACCACCATCGGCTCCACCACCAGCAGCAACAGCAACTGCAGCAGCTGCAGGCTCTATACCGTACTCATCTTTCAATATATTAGCCAACTCATTTACTTCCTTTACTGTAAGGTTAACCAATTGTTCTGCGAATTCTTTTAAATCTGCCATTTTTCTATCGTTTAATAAATTTTAAAATATAATTGTTTTTAGTGCGTACTTATTATCTTTCTGATAATGTCTTAAGAATTCCGGCAAGTTTTCCACCACCAGATTTAAGTCCAGAAATAACATTCTTGGCTGGGGATTGTAACAATCCAATAATTTCGCCAACCATTTCGTCTTTAGACTTAATACTCTCTAGAGCATTCAATTGATCATCACCAATGTATATTGCTTCAGCTATATATGCTCCTTTCAACAAAGGTCTATCAGACTTCTTCCTAAAAGTCTTGATAAGCTTTGCGGGCGCATTTCCAGTTTCCGAAAACATTAAAGAGGTACTCCCTTTCAATACTGACGGAAGATCACCGAAATCTTTATCCGAAGCCTCCATTGCTTTTGAAAGCAAAGTATTCTTAACTACAGCAAGCGTAATATCCGCTTTGTAACAAGCCCTTCTTAAAGCCGTTGTTGTCACGGCATTCATTCCAGAAATGTCAGCTAAGTATATAACAGGGTTTTCCCCCAACTGCGCAGTTAAATCCTGTATAACATTTAATTTATCTTCTCTTGTCATAATTTAAACTTTTGACTACCAGTTACTTAAACTACTTTTGGATCTAATGCAACGCTAGGACTCATAGTGCTGGACATAAAAATTGTCTTCACATATATTCCCTTAGATGCTGATGGCTTCAATTTCATCAAAGTATCCAACAATTCATTGGCATTTTCCGCAATCATATCTGCTGTGAAAGAAACCTTTCCGATAGCTGCATGCACAATTCCTGTTTTATCTACCTTGAAATCAATTTTACCAGCTTTCACTTCTGCAACCGCCTTGGCTACATCCATAGTAACTGTACCAGTCTTTGGATTGGGCATAAGACCTCTTGGTCCCAAGATCCTACCTAAAGGACCTAACTTACCCATAACGCTTGGCATGGTGATAATTACATCAACATCGGTCCAACCGTTTTTAATTTTATCCAAATATTCATCTAAGCCTACAAAATCAGCACCAGCTTCCTTAGCCTCTGCTTCTTTATCCGGCGTTACCAAAGCCAAAACTTTAACATCCTTACCTGTTCCATGAGGAAGTGTTACTACCCCACGTACCATTTGATTAGCTTTCCTTGGATCTACGCCTAAACGTACAGCCAATTCTACAGATGAATCGAATTTTGTATTGGTTATCTCTTTTACTAAAGCGGAAGCCTCTTCAACAGAATAGAATTTATTCTTATCTATCTTGCCATGAGCTTCTTTTTGCTTCTTTGTTAATTTTGCCATTCTAAATTGCGTTTAAGATTTTAAAAAGGTCTAGTACCTGCCACTTTTAAACCTATAGATCTTGCTGTACCAGCAACCATACTCATTGCGGATTCTACCGTAAAGGCATTTAGATCTACCATTTTGTCCTCAGCGATTGCTTTGACTTGGTCCCAAGTGACACTGGCAACCTTGTTTCTGTTAGGCTCGCCAGATCCTTTTTTAACCTTAGCCGCTTCCATTAATTGAACTGCCGCCGGCGGTGTCTTTACAACGAAGTCGAACGACTTGTCTTTATAAACCGTGATCGCAACTGGCAATACTTTGCCTGGTTTATCCTGTGTACGCGCATTAAATTGCTTACAGAACTCCATTATATTGACCCCGGCAGCACCTAAAGCGGGTCCAACCGGTGGCGACGGATTCGCTGCACCTCCCCTAACTTGTAGTTTAACTACTTTACTAATTTCTTTTGCCATTGTTTCTAATTAAAATTAAAGTCGTGCTAATTTGGAAGCAACACTACCTTTACTTATGTAACAGTTCTTACTAAAATATTCTTTTGTTGAAAAACTTCAACGGATATTATACTTTTTCTACTTGCATATAACTGAGTTCTAATGGCGTTTTTCTTCCGAAAATTTTCACCATTACCTCCAGCTTACGTTTTTCCTCGTTAATCTTCTCAACAGTTCCATTAAAACCATTAAAAGGACCATCTATTACTTTTACGGTTTCTCCAAAAACGAAAGGAATTGCAACACTATCGGTCGTTACCGCCAATTCATCGACTTTCCCTAACATCCTATTTACCTCGGATTTCCTCAAAGGAACTGGATCCCCACCTTTGGTTTCACCCAAAAATCCAATCACATTGGTAATGGAACGGATAATATGCACCATTTCACCCCCAAGATTGGCTTTCACCATTATATAACCTGGAAAATAAACACGTTCTTTGTTAATTTTTTTTCCGTTTCTAATCTGAACCACTTTCTCGGTCGGCACAAGGACTTCTTCCAAATAATCCCCAAAACCAAGTCGAGCTACTTCAGCCTCTATATAGCCTTTAATCTTATTCTCTTGACCACTTACAGCTCTTACAACATACCATTTCTTATCCAATACTTCTGACATAGAGCTTCCCTTAATTGATTATATTATTGAAATAGAGCTGTATTAATTCGCCAAACAAACTATCCACAGCCCAAGTCGCCAACGCAAAAATTATAGAGAATACCGCTACGATAACCATAAGATTGGAAGATTCCGCCCTAGAAGGCAAAGTAACATTATTTCTAAGTTCATCTATAGATTCCTTTATATACGTAATCATGCAGCGAGTTATTTATTTTCTTAACTATTCCGAAAGGGATTTTACAGGATAACCTACCATTTTTGGAGTCTTCTGCAAAATTATAAAATGATATTTAGGGAATACCAACATATCTTATCAACCCCTAAAGATTCCCATAACCATAAATGGAAACCCATTTTATTTTGCACGGGCGGAGAGGCTCGAACTCCCGACACCTGGTTTTGGAGACCAGTGCTCTACCAACTGAGCTACACCCGTTTATATTTACATTGAAAGGTATCCCGCTTTAGCAAGACACCCTCAATGTAAAATTAAACTATCCTAAATTGATTAGTCTATAATCTTTGTAACCTGACCTGCACCAACAGTTCTACCACCTTCACGGATCGCAAAACGCAAACCTTCGCTAAGTGCAATTGGAGACAATAAATCAACAGTAATAGTAAGGTTATCACCTGGCATAACCATCTCTACTCCACTTGGAAGATT
Organism: Arenibacter antarcticus; assembly: GCF_041320605.1. NCBI lineage: Bacteria > Pseudomonadati > Bacteroidota > Flavobacteriia > Flavobacteriales > Flavobacteriaceae > Arenibacter > Arenibacter antarcticus. The sequence continues at coordinate 2,734,985 of NZ_CP166679.1, read as the reverse complement.
AATTGTACCAGTAACATCTGTGGTTCTTACATAGAACTGAGGACGGTAGTTATTATGGAATGGAGTATGACGTCCACCTTCTTCTTTTTTAAGGATATAAACCTCAGCTTCAAATTTAGCATGTGGCTTAACAGAACCTGGCTTACAGATTACCATTCCTCTTTTTATTTGAGATTTTTCAATACCTCTCAAAAGGATACCAACGTTATCTCCAGCTTCACCTCTATCCAAAATCTTACGGAACATCTCAACTCCAGTAACTGTAGAAGTCAATTTTTCAGCACCCATTCCAATGATCTCAACTGGATCACCTGTGTTGGCAACACCAGTTTCAATACGACCAGTTGCAACAGTACCACGACCAGTAATTGTAAATACATCTTCAACAGGCAACAAGAAAGGCTTATCAACATCTCTAGTTGGCAATTCGATCCAAGAATCAACAGCTTCCATCAAAGACAAAACTGTATCAACCCATTTCTGCTCTCCGTTAAGCGCACCTAATGCAGAACCAGAAACAACAGGACCATTGTCACCATCATACTCATAGAAAGAAAGCAATTCTCTTACTTCCATCTCAACCAACTCCAAAAGCTCCTCATCATCAACCATGTCAACTTTGTTCAAGAAAACAACAATTCTTGGAATACCAACCTGGCGTCCTAGAAGGATGTGCTCACGAGTTTGTGGCATAGGACCATCTGTAGCAGCAACAACCAATATAGCACCATCCATTTGAGCAGCACCAGTAACCATGTTCTTTACGTAATCCGCGTGACCAGGACAGTCAACGTGAGCATAGTGACGATTAGCAGTTGCGTACTCTACGTGAGAAGTGTTAATGGTAATACCTCTTTCTTTTTCTTCCGGAGCGTTATCGATAGAATCGAAACTTCTCATTTCAGAAAATCCTGCGTTAGCCAATACCGTAGTAATAGCTGCAGTCAATGTAGTTTTACCGTGATCCACGTGTCCAATAGTACCTATATTTAAATGCGGTTTGGAACGATCAAATGTTGCCTTTGCCATGTTTGTTAAATTTAATTCTTAGTTTATATTAGTGTACAAATAATGCCTTAATTGAGCCAATGATGAGATTTGAACTCATGACCTCTTCCTTACCAAGGAAACGCTCTACCCCTGAGCTACACCGGCTTTTAATATTTTTCAAAGTCGAGCTAAACCCCAACTTCTCATAACGCCTTCAACCCAAAGTTAAATGAACTCAGACAAAGTCATCTCTAACTTTGTCTATGACTGAATAACCAAATTCAAGTCAAATCAATCCTAATCGCACAAAGCCCCATATTAAGGAGCCTTTTGCGTTAAAATTTTGAGCGGGAGACCGGGTTCGAACCGGCGACATTCAGCTTGGAAGGCTGACGCTCTACCAACTGAGCTACTCCCGCATTGCAATTTTTAGGCAAACCTAAAAATTTATTTCATCATTTCAAAAATATATTCTGCTTTTTATTGCAAAAATATGGTGGGGAGAGCAGGATTCGAACCTGCGAAGACGTAGTCAGCAGATTTACAGTCTGCCCTCGTTGGCCGCTTGAGTATCTCCCCAATGTTTTTTAACTAATACTTTAATGAACGTAAGCAAACTAAATTTACTTTAATTTACCTTGAGCCGATAGAAGGCTTCCCTTCAACTACATTCGAAACAAACTTCTCGTCCCGGACGCTTTTCAAACCCTTTTCAAAATTTCAACAAAAATAATAATAATTTTTGTTTTCACTTGAGCCGATGGAGGGACTCGAACCCACGACCTGCTGATTACAAATCAGCTGCTCTAGCCAACTGAGCTACATCGGCACTAACTACTTATTCTGTCAAAAAAAAGTCCGCTATTTCTAACGGACTGCAAATGTAGATATTTATTTTTCTAATCAAAACATTTTTTAAAAAAACTTTATGCGTTTAGCCGTATTTTTTCCTTTCGCTTCACCAATTGTCGCTCCAGCGAACTACAAGCGGTATCGATCGCCTCTTCAAAAGACTTGCATTGTTTCTTTACTACAAACTTATCTCGAGGAACCAATACCTTGATTTCCACGATTTTATTTTCCTTTGCACTTGTGTTCTCCACCTTAAGATACACATCCGAACTAATTACCTTATCATAAAACTGTTCCATTTTATTTAATCTGGACTGAACAAAATCAATTAGTTTACCATCAGCTGTAAAATTTACCGATTGCGTGTTTACTTTCATACAATAAAATTTTTTAGAGTTAAACAATACAATACATACTATACTACAATTTCTTATTCCTAGGATGAGCACTGAAATGAACTTTTTTCAATTCCGCTATACTATTGTGGATATAAACCTGAGTAGAAGCCAGACTAGAATGACCCAACAATTCTTTGACAGCATTTAAATCCGCTCCTTTGTTTAATAAATGCGTCGCAAAGGTGTGTCGCAAAATATGCGGACTTTTTTTTACCTTCGTAGACACCTCACTAAAATACCTATTTATAACTCTATAAACAAGCGTTTCGTATATTTTATTCCCCTTGGAAGAAAGAAAAACATACGCCTCATCTTGAATTGCATTTAACTCATTACGCACTACCTCATACTCCAGAAACGATTGTTTCACCAACTCCAGAAGCGGCACTATTCGCTCCTTGCTTCTCTTTCCCAGCACTTTAATAGTGTTCCCGTCCAAGTCAACATCCTTCATCTTCAGATTGATTAGCTCCGCCCTCCTGATTCCTGTGGCATACAACAATTCTATTATCAACTTATCCCGCTTTCCCTTAAACGTATTCCCGTAGTTCACCTGCCCCAACACCCGTTCCATTTCCAATTCAGAAAATGGCACTTCAACTTTTTTGGGAATTTTTAAAGCCTTGTGCTTTGCCAAGGGATTAATAGTTAATTTCTCCAATCCTAAAAGAAACTTGTAATACGCTTTTAAGGAAGCCACCTTCCGGTTGACCGACCTATTAGAAATACCAGATTCCACCAACGATATGATCCAAGTTCTTATTAATCCATAGGAAGCCTCATCAATATCAGTTAAACCAAATTGAAGTGTTGAGAAATCTTTAAAATCAAGAATATCCTTCTCATAGGCGAGAACCGTATGGGGAGAGTAATTTTTCTCCAGGGACAAATAAGATATAAAGGATGCTATGGACATAATCCAAAGTTACAAAAGTATAACTTAGAAAAACCTCTAGATCAAGCTTTTTCAACACCCCATAAATGATAAGTAAAATCTACAAAACAAGAAAACGTCTTACCGTTACGGTAAGACGTTTAAATTTTTACTAAGTACGGTATTAGGATCTAGATTTCTTCTTGATCTCTTAAACCTTGAATATACTGAGCTTTCTGTCTTTGTGCTCTATTCAACACAGACGGCTTAGTAAACTGCTGACGTTTTCTCAACTGACGCATTGTACCTGTTTTATCGAACTTTCGCTTAAAACGCTTTAAAGCTCTATCTATATTCTCTCCTTCTTTTATTGGTATAATTAACATGGGCGATAACCTCCTCTCTTTTGTGATTAAGGCTGCAAATATATGCCTTAATAATGAAAATCAAATAATTATTTCAGAATATTTTTCAAACTCTTCAAACCCCCTACACTACCAAACCCACTAAAGACTTAGCCCGTAGAATATTACGCCATTTAAAAATTACAGGAAAAACACTTCTAATTGAAATTAACCAACCCTTAACTTAAGCATTACTACTAACTACCTGCAACCCGATTACTGAAATAACAAGCGTAGAGAGAAAGAATAGCCGCCAAAAAGTAGCTGGTTCTTTAAATAGGAGGATACCGGCAATGATGGTTCCAATTGCCCCAATAGCACCCCAGACAGCATAAGCGGTACCTACAGGAATAGCTCTTTCACCCCCCATAGCCTTAAAAAGAAGATACATACTAATACACACGCAAATGGCAAAGGCCACCAACCACAGCCACATCTCCTTGCCCGTTGTCTGTTGCGCCTTCCCTAAACTTATAGCAAACCCGGTCTCAAACAATCCACCAAGGATCAATAGTATCCAATTAATGCTCATAATGATATAATAGTAGAATTAGGCCTTGTAACCAAATCAAATATAGTTTTACACTCCCCACAGGTGACACCCCATAAAATGGAAGTCGATTAACAAGATTTTGTGAGATCTGGAAGGAAAGGCAAACTTACTTTAAAATATTTCTTGCGATTACAATCTTTTGGATCTCGGTAGTACCTTCTCCAATAGTACACAGCTTGGAATCTCGGTAAAATTTTTCCACTGGATAATCTTTGGTATACCCATATCCACCGTGAATTTGGACTGCTTCATTCGCAGCTCTTACACAGACTTCAGAAGCAAACATTTTTGCCATAGCTCCCAATTTAGTAACATTACGACCCTCATTTTTAAGAAATGCTGATTTATGAAGCAACAACTCTGCAGCTTCAATTTCCGTTGCCATATCTGCCAATTTAAAGGAAATTCCTTGAAATTGACTGATTGGTTTTCCAAACTGAACCCTTTCCTTAGAATATTTTAAGGCAGCCTCATAAGCCCCTTTGGCGATACCAAGTGACAATGCCCCGATCGAAATTCTTCCACCATCCAATATTTTCATAGACTGAACAAATCCCTCTCCTACCTCTCCCAATCTATTGGCATCTGGAATTTTACAATTATCAAAGATCAATTCGGCCGTTTCACTTGCCCGCATCCCCAATTTATTTTCCTTTTTACCGCTAGAAAATCCCACCGTGCCTTTTTCAATAACAAAGGCGGTCATTCCACGGCTATCCCCTTTTTCACCAGTTCTCACTATAACCACTGCTATATCCCCACTTTTTCCGTGGGTAATAAAATTCTTGGCTCCGCTAATCACCCAAGAATCTCCTTCTTTTACCGCTGTAGTATTCATTCCACCCGCATCAGAACCCGTATTATGCTCGGTTAAACCCCAAGCACCGATCCATTCAGCAGTAGCTAATTTAGGAATCCATCTTTGTTTTTGCTCTTCGCTTCCAAAGGTTAGAATATGATTAGTGCACAAAGAATTATGTGCGGCAACTGAAAGACCAATGGAAGGATCAACTTTAGAGATCTCCTCAATAATACTTATATATTCATGATAACCTAAGCCAGAGCCCCCCAACTCTACTGGAACCAACACACCCATAAAGCCCATCTCCCCAGCCTTTTTGAAAACTTCTACCGGGAAGGTTTGCGCCTCGTCCCATTCCATTACAAAAGGTCGTATGTACTGTTCAGCGAACTCCATTGCAGAGGTAGCCACCATTTTTTGTGTTTCCGAATAATCAAAACTCATTGAACTAGGGGTATCAATTACCATTGTATTTGCTGTTACTATTTTATAATTGCAAATATAACTGAATTATATCTATTTTTTCGGAAGGGAAATCCTCTAAATCTAACAATTCCTCGAATGAAGAAATGACCCCATTAAACTCCCTAAAAGCAACTATCCTATTGGCCAACTTATAATTTATATACACTAGTTTCACCAATTCTGCAGCAGAGGCATCATTTATATTTATCTTGACTATCCTCGGTGCATCCACAATCCTAAACCGCTCCCACACCTTTAAGACAACCTCCTTTTCCAAACCATAAACATGCTCCAATTGTTCTTCCACTACAAATCCTCCAAGGCGATCCCTAAATTTTATAACACGGTTAGACAATATTTCACCAACCCCTGAAATTGTCCTTAAATCTGCCGCTGTTGCTAGGTTAATATTCTTAAACTCCAAACCCACTTTAGGCACTTTAACCTCCTTTCCACCAACATATATTGCGCCTTCTAACTTATTTTCTGAAGATTGTCTCTCTTTATTATTTATTGTTCGTTTGGGCTTTTGTGTCCAATCGGGAAATTTAAAATAGGGCGACAATACTTTTAATAATGAATCCGAGACCAAGGTTACCTCTTGGAATTCTTGGGTGGAATTCACAAATTTCCTTTCGGCTCTAAAGCTGTGCAGCCTATCTATTTCGATAGGCGACATTCCCAATACATATCCTTTATAATCTGTAATGAAGTTGGGGTTAAAGTCGTAAATGACTACCGAATCCTGCTGAGTAAACGCTATCTTAAGCTGCTCCATTCTCCACTGAACTTCGGGATCAAACTTTAGTTGTGGCTGGTGAAGCGTTGGAGAATTAGTAGCCCAAACATAATACAACAATTGTAGAAAAAGTATGATAAATAACAAAAAGAAAATCCCATTTCGTTCTTGTTTATTAAAACTGAAATGGGATTTTATTGATTTTCTGCTCACAACTTAATCGTTTTGCCTACGCACAATATCATCATTCTCCGAATAGGAATCCGGCTCTTGCTTGGGAGGCGTTGTCAATACCTTATAAAAAAAATATATCGCAAAGAAAAAAAAGACTCCCTGCGCTAATATCATAATAGTCAATGCGGATGAATTCATAATGTAGCCCTCCCTTCTTTTAATCTTTTATTATAGGCTAAATATACTAATAATGAAATAAATAAAAACAAGCAGACCAAAATTGACCTACCAATATTTTTATAAAAGACATTATTTATAAAATTGCCCTCAGCAATAACATCACCAGGTTTAATTTGATCCCCTACAACAACTGTTGCTTTTTGGTCCTCGGAAAAGGCATACTCTTTAGCGTCGATAAATTCTTCGTACAATGCCATATTACTATCCTTATCGAACCTTTTTCGAGTGTTTTCAAAGGAAAATTTAATATAGCGAGCACCAACTTCCTCCACGGTACCAATTGCAGTTCCAGTCCTGTCAAAATTCTCTGCATAATAAACATCGGCAAAGGAAGATCTATTGAAGGTATCCTGATGGGTTAATTTATCGAACATGCTTGGAATACTAGCAAAGAAGACCCACCCCAACAACAGGGGTGTGACATACTTGATAACGTATTTATAGATGGTTGGCACTTTAATATCGGCACCTAGGTTAATTTCACGCCAACCCTTATCGATCCCAAATACCCAGGAGTACAAAATAACTTCAAAAAATGCAAAGAACACCAAACTCACGGTCCCGGCCCAATAATCATAATCATCAAATACTCCTTCCTGATAAAAAAAGACCGTCGGCAAACCCAGTATCAGTGCCATTACTCCAAAAGACCACGCCCCTTTTGTATTGCTCCATCCAAATTCGTCTCTCATAAAGCCCAGCCAAGGAGTCCCCATTGCCAAGGAACTGGTAATTCCGGAAAAGAACAATAATCCAAACCACATAACTCCTGCAACCGCCGCGAGGACAGGTCCCCATTGTTGAAATAAATACGGCATGGTCTGAAAAGCCATTCCAAATCCTGCATTGTTCATCACCCAATCTAACCCTAAATAACCTGCAGCGATCGGTATAACGATAGCACTTCCAATAACCACCTCAACAAATCCGTTCATAAAGCCTGCAGTGACCGAGTTGAGGGCTATATCGTCCTTACTCCTAACATAGGAAGCATAGCAATGAATGGTCCCCAGGCCAACGGATAGGGTAAAGAATATTTGTCCGGCCGCTGCCAACCACACTTTTGGGTTGAGCAAGGAATCATATTGAGGTGTCCATAAAAAATTTAATCCATCCCAAGCGTTGGCATTTGGGAAAAGATCTGATGCCCCGCTAGTACCTAAGGTATATCCCCGTATTGCTAAAAGTATTCCAAAAAGAATCAGTAATGGCATACCAATTTTCGCGACTTTCTCTACCCCTCGGATACCTTTAGATAATATAAAAGTATTGAAGGCCAGACAGAGCACAAAGAAAACAACCGCTTCGTAAGGAATACCAGTGGTACTATGTGTTACATCTACATAGGAATTGAAAAAACCTGCGACTTCCCCCTGAGACATCCCAGAAAAAGTCCCTTTTAAAGAATGATAAACGTAGGACATGGTCCACGACTCTATATAGGAATAATAGGCCACTATGGCTAAATTGGTGAAAATACCAAACACTCCAATATACTTAAGTGCCCTCCCTTTTACCATAGAATCCAAAATATACGGAGTACTATGATTTCCAAACCTACCGCCATAACGACCGGAGGACCACTCTATAAACAATAAGGGAATTCCCATTAATAAAAAACAGACCAAATACGGAATAATAAATGCCCCTCCCCCATTTTCAACAGCTTGAATAGGAAATCTTAAAAAATTCCCCAATCCTACTGCGTTCCCGGCCATTGCCAAAATAAGCCCCACACGCGAGCCCCAAGATTCCGTTGATTTTGCCATCTTTTACCTAATCTTATTAATGGGTAATTTTATTAAGTGGCGCAAGTTCGGGAAAAAATACATTTATACCACCTTTAATATATAATTCCGCCCAACACATTGCATTTAATGCAGGATTAGGCGGAATTATCGATAAGAATCACAACTATTTTTGAATTATATAACCTAGGCCTTTTGCTTTTTGTACAATTGGTTCGACTTCAGTTTAATTAAATAGCCCTTAAGATCAGTTTTCACCTCTCCGGACATAATGTATAAGCCTATTATATTAGGAAACGACATTGCCAAGATCATCATGTCGGAAAAGTCCAACACAGCCCCCAAACTAACGGAAGCCCCGATAACCACAAAAACTAAGAACAACATTTTATACACAAACTCCACCTTTTTGCTTTTCCCAAAAAGATAGGTCCACGCCCTCATCCCGTAATACGACCAGGATATCATAGTTGAAAAAGCAAACAGGAATACTGCGAGGGCCAACACATAGGGGAACCATGAGATTTGACTTGCAAAGGCATCAGAGGTCAACTGTGCGCCACCTAAGCCGCCCACTTCGTGCATACCTGTAAAAATTAACACCAACGCGGTCAAGGTACAAACAACCACAGTATCTATAAACGGTTCCAATAGCGCAACAAACCCTTCTGAAGGAGGATGATTTGTCTTGGCCGTACTATGAGCAATTGCAGCGGACCCCACTCCTGCCTCATTCGAGAAAGCAGCTCTTTGGAATCCAACTATCAACACTCCGATCACCCCACCTTTTAGAGCACTGGGACTAAATGCCCCATCAAAAATGGCAGTAAATGCCGGACCTATATTTTCTATATTCATTATGATAACGGCCATAGCTGCTACAATATAGATAGATGCCATAATAGGCACAACTTTACCGGTCACCTTGGCTATACTACTAATACCTCCAATAATCACTACCCCTACCAATATCGCAGTAATAATTCCGAACCAAAACCCCATCCCCTGTAAGGCGGGAAATTGCCCTGAAAGCTGCTCAAAGGACTGATTGGCCTGAAACATATTACCTCCACCAAAGGAGGCTCCAACCGCCAATACAGCAAATAATCCTGCCAACACCTTCCCTAACCCCTTCATATTCCTCTTTTCCAGACCATATCTCAAATAGTTCATAGGTCCACCAAAAACCCTTCCGTCAGGAAGAATATCTCTATATTTTACTCCTAAGGTACATTCTACAAATTTTGATGACATTCCCAGTAAGCCACAAACAATCATCCAAAAGGTAGCTCCGGCTCCCCCTAATGAAATAGCAACCCCAACCCCCGCAATATTACCAAGACCTACTGTACCTGATACCGCAGTGGCCAATGCTTGAAAATGGGTTACTTGACCGGGAGCATCGGGATCATCATATTTTCCTCTAGCAAGATCTAGGGAGTGCCTAAACCCCCTAAAATTGATAAAGCCCATTCTAATGGTGAAAAAGAAAGCACCAATAACCAACCAGATCACAATAAATGGGATTGCTTTCTCTTGTGCATCTCCATTAGGGTGTAAAATGGCAACAGGTTCATCATACTTTATACTGGCCAAAAAATGTGCTCCTTGCTCTATAACATGTTCAATATTTTCAGAATTATAGACTACTTTACCTTCCTTAGCAAGATACTGGAGTTCTCCCGCCACCGGGGCGATTATGGTATCAACTGCACCACTGTTACGAGACACAATAGCTATTTTATCTCCCTTTTTCACTTTATGGCCTTCGGGCAGCAACCATTTCTTCAACATAAACTTATCCTTCAACTCAGGAGACCAATTGGGTACTCCTATCAGTTTTACGTCTGCATGGACTACTGGGTCGTAAATGCCGATTGCAGCAAAGGGGTCCCAAAAAAGAATGGATCCCAATGCACTAACAGCCGGGGTCATAACCCCATTAAACACTTCAGTTATAGCCTCCGATGGCACCTTATACTCCTTGGTTATGGTCAACCCTTTAGCATCCGTAATCTTGACCGTATAGGCCAATCCCTCCACCAGTCCAACCGCCTGGTTAGAGGTTAATGCTGTTGCTTGGTTGCTCCATTTATATTGATAGGGCGGGGTACCTCCTTCCACTTCTAATTTAATAACCCCATCATTGATATTTACTGAGGGATTTAAAAGTGTTTCCTTTACTAATAATTCTTGCGAAAAGACGGTAAGAGAAAATAGGGAGATAATAAAAGCTAGGTTTTTCTTCATAATTCGATAAAAAGGTTAAGTTTTAGTTGGCTATAAGTACATGATTTTAGCAATATCATAAAAATAATCAATGCAAAAAAATATATCTTTTGAAAATATTTCAATAAAAAGGGTGCATTTCATTCAATTATTTAATCTTTCAGGACCTAACCACCAAAAAACCAACCGCAGTCACTTTAATGATGGTCCAGTAAAACCAAACTACTCAGGCACGATCAGGAAAGAACCAATACCCCAACATCCTAAAAAATAGCAGCAGATAACTTGTGGGACGAAAAAGTCTAATTTTCCTTAAAGGTCAAAAACAGAAGTTCTTTTTGTATATACCAGATCCTTTATTCTAAGCCAAAAGGCCATAAATAGGTAAAGGGCAAATCCAAAACCGAGGGTTACAAAAGTGAGGTAGATAAAAGAAGTCCTTACCACCCTCGTCCTAATCCCTAGACGTTCTGCAATACGCCTGCATACTTCAAAGCCCCGTTTCTGAAAATAGTAAAGTAATCTATAAAAAATATTCATGATCTAAAATTAGGCTTTTCCATTCAATAATCCATGTCCTACCACACATTGCAGGCATTTATTTTTTACACAGTAATCATTGTACAGCTGTAACACAGCCTGACTTTCCAAAGCAGAAGGGAAGGAAACCTTAAGGCTTTTAAAATTGGATATTACACTATTATTCTCTGCCTTGACCCCGGACATAATCTGTATAATTTCCTCGCCAATATCTTCTCCAAAATGCTTTGAATACCCTATTTTAATCGGCAAAACGGTATTTATTATCAGTAGATCCATAAATTTTTTACTCAGTTTTTTAGGACTGGAACCAGACTCCTTTCCAAAGGTGTAATGCCGATCCCAATAAGGACTAGCCGAGACCGCAAATAATCGGTATAGTTCCTCTATAGATTTTGCCGCCAAGATCTTGCTGAAAATATTTCTTTGAACGAAATACAAATTGGCCAATTGGGACAGTCTAATGGTGGGGAAATTGGAAGGCCTTAACCGAAAGAATTGAGGTTTTTGCACCTGACTTTCCGAAATAAGGAATTTGGTACTTAAAAACTCGAATTCCTTTTTCAGACTATTATAGTAGTCATCTCCCTGAATATCTTGGGACAAAAATCCTGCTAATCCAAAAAATGCACTTTCCAGACGCAGGGTATCGTTTTGAATTTTGCGTATCATGGAAAAATCGCACTGTTTTGCAATTTCGTAAAAAGCATCACCATTGATCTTTAGCCCAAAACCCTTCGCCAACATTATGAAAAACACCTTCTCCCAGTCGTTCTTGGATTCTAACAGAAGATGGGAAACCAATAGCCACTTGTTTTCCAGACGCTCAAAATAGAGTCGCTCTAACCAATTCCTCCAAATCAATTGGGATACATTTTCAATGGCGTGACCGCAATTGATAAACTTGCCTCCATTCTGCTGGAATAATTCAAGATAAGTATCCAGAACTTCTTGAGAAATGTAATTTTTCAAGACTAGGGTGGGGATAATAGTATTGTCTTTTCTATATACATTTACATCGTCCTCCCAAACAACGTGAAGAATTACATTGTTATAATTGGGATCTTGTTCGTGATGATGAGCATACCAATCGGAGGATTTTACATGAATTTCCACCGTCCCTGCCCATAGTTGTTCTCCAATAACAATTTTGGCATTAAAAAAATCTGGACCTGCCAATAAATTATGGGCACCTACCTCCATAATCCGAATAGGCTCATTGGTAGAGGTGTAGACATTACTAACCTGCAATTTTCGGTACTTCCAGATATAATGCAAAAGATCTTCCCGCATAATCCAAAGTAAGAATTTTTTTTGAAAAATACTACTTCGAGCATATTTTCATAGCCAACCCTGCTATGAAAATATGCTATCCTATCTTTGTAATACCGATCGACTCTGGGGACGGCTTAATACGGATCATGACCAATTGTTGTGTTTATGCAAAAATTGTAGTTAATCTGTAAAGGAAGAATTCTACATTTTTCACCCCTCTGAATTGTGCCCTGAACGCTTTAATTTTTGCATTGAATGATTCTGCCGAGGCATTCGTACTTTTATTTATAAAATAGTTCAGTATAGATCTGTAATTAACGCTGATACTGTTAGCCACTGTTTGGAAGCTTTTAAAGCCCGAAGCCTCTACGTCCTTGTGCCAGTGTGCCAGTTTCGTATATGCCGTTTGTATAGTAGTGGCTGTATTGAATATGTTCCTGAGCCCCTGTACCAGGTCGAAGGCTACCTTTATGTCGGGATATTCGGCAAACAATATTTTACTTCTTTCGGATTGGTTTTGGGTCCAGTTGGAAGGAGCTTTATACAATAGGTACCTGCTTCTGGCCAAGAGTTGTTTTCTTGTATCGCCATTGCTGAATTCTTTTGGAACGAATTGCTCTCCCTGTGTCTTTGCCTGTTTTATCTGTTGGTTCTCTTGATCTATGGCCTCCCATCGGTGTTTGATCCGGATATTCTGAACGGCCTCCGAAGCCAGCTTTTGCACATGGAACCTGTCCGTTACCTGTATCGCCTTTGGGAAGCATTTGCTAGCGATGGTCTTCATGGAGTTTGCCATGTCCAAGGTGATTTCCTTGACCTTTGCCCTTTTCTTGGGAGGTATCTTAAGTAGCTGCTTTATAATCGGTTCCATCTTGGTTCCGGAGAATATGGCTACTATGGATCCTTTCTTGCCCTTGGCTTTTTTATTGGTGATTATGGTGTAGAGTTCTCCCTTGGAAAGCGCTGTTTCGTCAATGGACAGGTAAGGCCCTATGTTTTCGGGGAATACAAGCCATTGCTTAGCATGGGATTTCTCCTTCCACTGCTTAAAATCGCTTAGGTAATCCCTAAACTGTCGTTGTAGATTTTTGCCGTTTACCCCATAGAATTGGCCGATGGTATGGCAGTCATTTGCTTTAGTACTGACCAAGTACTTTTAAAAAAGCAGCGAACTCTACGGTCATACGAGTTCCCTGTGCCACCAGCTCCCAATCTCTTTGCACGGCTTGCCTCGTGGCCTTGTCCAGCCAACGGCGGCGCTTAATGTGGAGAAAGACTGATTTTCCCCGTAATGGGAAATCCTGGACGACGATCTCCTTATGAAAGCCATGACCTATTAAAATGCGGTGTTTTTCCTCTTTAGGGCTATCCTCTTTTTCTTCAAAATATAAATGAAGCGTACCATCTTCAGTTTTATGGGAAACTAGTTTAAAGTGGGTTATTAAAAGTTCCGGCAGTATAAGCTTTAATAGGTCGATAGATAATTCCAATGCTGTTCGTTTTACTGCAAATATCGAACTCCTATTTCAATTCACACACAACTTTTGAGCTTGATCCCTTAATACACCGGTTAAGTTAGAACCAACATCAAACAACAATAAAATAGGAATGGAAAACTCCCCATAATGTTGTTTAACACTTTGGACAACTATAACGTATAATGAATAATTTCTAGATAGACCACTACTCCTCTACGATCTCACCTTCCCAATTCATAATACCGCCCTGCAAATTATAAGCGTTCTTAAAACCTAATTTGTTCATAATGGCACATGCCTGACCACTTCGCTGTCCAGACCTACAGTACACATAATAATTCTTGGTCTTATCCAATTTTTCCAGCTCAGTCATGAACTCCTGCCCCAGATGTATGTCAATATTTGTCATGTTGGGAATATACCCTTCCTCTACCTCTTCCGCTGTTCTAACATCCAATACAAAAGCATTCTGGTCGCCTTCCAATTGTGCATTCCATTCTTCTTGTGATAAATCTGCCATTTCATTTAATTTAAGTTTTCAAAAATAACGATATTTAAAAAAAATCCAAGCCTTATTTTTGCTAAGCTTTCCGAAAAACTTAAGCCCTCAGAAAACCCTTAAATCGTATTTAACACAAAATTAGCACAAAACTAAATTGGAGATCAAGGAATACGACATACATTTGTACATACAATTATTGTATAGACATGGATGTAGAGGAAATTATAAAAACCGAAAAGTCAATTCCCTTAGAAAGTAGGACGCTGATTCACATTAGTCTTGTGGAAAATAAAATCAATGACATAATGGGGCAAGCGATTAAACCCTTCGGTGTTTCACTACAACAGTTTAACGTCCTTAGAATTTTAAGGGGACAAAAAGGGAAACCTGCAAATCTTTCCACGTTAAATGATAGAATGGTGACCAAAATGAGCAACACAACCAGACTTGTGGACAAATTGATTCTAAAGGATTATGTAAACCGAGAAGTTTGCCCCAGTAATAGACGGAAAATAGAAATCACTATTACCCCTAAAGGTGAGGCAGATCTGTTAGAAATTGATAAGAACATTATTGAAGCAGAAAGGAAAATAATCCAAAATTTTAATCTACAAGAACTACAGGAATTAAACAGGCTCTTGGACAAGTTTTAAAGATAAAGATTAAAATACCATACAAATATATTAATGATGAGCAACTACTTAGATACCTTAAACTGGCGATATGCCACCAAAAAATTTGATACCTCCAAAAAAGTTTCACCCGAAAAATTAGAAAGCTTATTGGATGCTATTTCCTTAAGCGCCTCCTCTTACGGGTTACAGCCTTATGAAATCTTTGTTATTGAAGATAAAGAGGTGCGGGAAAAACTAAGACCTGCTGCATGGGACCAAGCTCAGATCACCGAATCATCTCATGTTATCATATTAGCAAATCAATCCACTTTTGGCGAAGAATTAGTAGATGATTATTTAGAGAATGTTAGTGCCACCCGTAATATCCCACTTGAGAGTTTAGGAGGTCGTGCTGACTTTATGAAATCTAAACTGGTAACATTGCCCGAGTCTGAAAAGGCTTCTTGGACCGCTAGACAAGCATATCTTGCTCTGGGAAATCTATTGTCTGCAGCCGCAGATCTTAAAATAGATAGCTGCCCGATGGAAGGGTTTGACGCTCCAGATATAAATGAAATCCTTGGACTTACTGAAAAGGGCTTAAACGCCGCGGTATTGGTAGCCATAGGGTATAGATCTGAAGAAGATACCACCCAACACAATAAAAAAGTGCGAAAGCCTAAAAAAGAGTTAATTACCCACATATAAATTAAATATAAACCTTAAACAAGAATTAGAATTATGAGAAAAACAACATTATCATTAGTATTGGCCGTAGTTACAGGATTCACTGCAATAGCGTCTAACCCAGTTGAAAACGACAAGAAAATAGTAAAAGCCTCGGAAAGCTCCGTAACCTGGAAAGGGTATAAGGTTACTGGTTCCCATTATGGTGTTATAGACCTAAAGGAAGGCGCCTTGATCTTTAACGACGATAAATTAGTAGGCGGGGAATTTGTAGTAGACATGACTACCTTGGTTTCTCACGACTTAGAGGGGGAATACAAAGGAAAATTAGAAAATCA
This sequence comes from Arenibacter antarcticus, assembly GCF_041320605.1. Classification (NCBI taxonomy): domain Bacteria; kingdom Pseudomonadati; phylum Bacteroidota; class Flavobacteriia; order Flavobacteriales; family Flavobacteriaceae; genus Arenibacter; species Arenibacter antarcticus. The sequence continues at coordinate 2,719,083 of NZ_CP166679.1, read as the reverse complement.
CTTAAAATCCGACGATTTCTTTGGAGTAGATAAACATGCTACCTCTAATCTAGTTTTTACAAAAGTAACCGCTACCGGAAAAAACTCCTATGAGGTTATAGGCAACCTTACTATAAAAGGGAAGACCAATCCTATTACTTTTAACCTTTCCGTTTACGGGAGTAAAGCTACCGCAACCATGAAAGTAGATCGCTCATTATACGATGTAAAATTTGGGTCTGGTAGTTTCTTCGACAATTTAGGGGACAAAACTATATATGACGAATTTGACCTAGTGGTAGATTTGGAATTCTAAGAAATACTGAAATTAAATTGTTTAAAACCTCACATTTGTGGGGTTTTTTATTTTTTACGTAACACTTCGTTTGTACTTTTAAAATTCCTTCTTATATTTGGCTTATAATGAAGAACTCGATTTCAAATACTTGGTGGTGGAACAACTTACGAAAAACATCGTGAGAGGAGCATCATTGTAGTATAACTATATAAAAGGCTTGTCATCACGACAGGCCTTTTTTTCGTTTATCATAAAAGTAAAAATTCCCGTTTGTACGGACAGAAATAAAAATTTAACATGAAATACCCTTTAGTTTCGCATCATAAGAAGATTCTTGCAGACACCATTACCCCTGTAAGTGTTTATTTAAAAATAAGAGATCGTTTTCCCAACAGCATCTTATTGGAGAGTAGCGACTACCATGCTAACGATAATAGTTTTTCGTATATCTGTTGTAATCCAATTGCTTCTATCGCCCTAGAGAATGAGTTGTTGGTACAACAGTTCCCAGATGGTAGTACAGAGAAAATACCCGTAAACAAGGATACGGATATCCCAGCACTATTGCACCAATTCAGTCAACGGTTCCAAGCTTCCAACAATGACTTCAAGTTTATAAACAATGGATTGTTTGGCTATATGGCCTATGATGCCGTTCGATATTTTGAGGATATAACCATCTCCAAAAAAGACAATAGCATTTCCATCCCGGATATATATTATGCCGTATATAGTAATATAGTGGCCATCAACCACTTTAAAAATGAAGCCTATATTTTCGCTCATTGTTACCAATCAGAAAGTAATATTGCAGAGATAGAGCAGATCCTCAGTGCCAAAAACTTTGCCTCTTATAACTTTAGTAAGAGTGGCGATCCAGTTTCTAACTTAATGGACGACGAATATAAGGAGCAGGTAGAATTGGCGAAAAAACACTGCCATAGAGGGGATGTTTTTCAGTTGGTATTATCAAAGCGATTCTCCCAAGAATTTAAGGGAGACGAATTTAATGTTTATCGCGCCCTACGATCCATAAACCCATCGCCCTATTTGTTCTATTTTGATTATGGAGATTTTAAAATATTCGGAAGTTCGCCCGAAGCCCAATTGATCGTAAAGGATGGAAAGGCCGAAATTCACCCCATTGCCGGCACCTTTAAACGAACTGGAAACGATGAACAGGATGCTGAGCTGGCAAAAAAATTAAAAATAGACGATAAGGAGAATAGCGAGCACGTAATGCTGGTTGATCTGGCCCGGAACGATCTCAGTAGAAATGGGAATATGGTACAGGTAGAAAATTATAGAGAGGTTCAATTCTTCTCTCATGTCATCCATCTGGTATCTAAAGTTACCGGACAAAAGAAAGCGCATATCCCCACTATGAAAGTGGTGGCTGACACGTTTCCTGCCGGTACCTTAAGTGGTGCACCTAAACATATGGCCATGCAACTAATTGAAAAATACGAAAAGACAAACCGTGGATATTATGGTGGGGCTATCGGTTTTATGGATTTTAACGGCAATTTTAATCATGCTATTATGATCCGTACCTTTTTAAGTAAAAACCATCAATTGCACTATCAGGCTGGGGCGGGCCTAGTGGCTGCCTCCATCCCCGAAAATGAACTACAGGAAACCTACAACAAACTAGGAGCCCTTACCAAAGCTTTAGAAATAGCAGAGTCCATATAAACCACATTCCCAACAAGTAATGGGAACTGATGGAAGATAAAAAAAATCAATAGGAAAAGTACAATATTCAATTCTAATGGATAAACATCAAAATAAAGAAAATACAATCTCCTCTCCCGCTTTGGGAGGACAAAAAGGAGCCATTCTTGTTATAGACAATTACGATAGCTTTACCTATAACTTGGTACATTATCTAGAAGATCTAGATTGCGAGGTAGTTGTACGAAGAAATGACCAAATAACCCTTGACGAGGTGGCGGTGTTCGACAAAATTGTATTATCACCAGGCCCTGGTATACCGGATGAAGCCGGATTGCTTAAGGCTATTATCGCAGAATATGCACCAACCAAAAGTATCTTTGGAGTGTGTCTGGGACAACAGGCTATTGCCGAAGTATTTGGTGGAAGCATAATAAACTTAGATCAGGTATACCATGGTATTGCTACCAAAATAAATATCGTTAAGGACGACATTTTATTCAAAGGCCTTCCAAAAGAACTGGAAGTAGGTCGTTACCATTCTTGGGTAGTGGACCCTAAGCTTCCCGAGGTCCTTATTGCTACTTCCTATGATGAAAACGGACAGGTAATGTCCCTACGCCATACCAGCTACGATGTATGCGCCGTACAGTTTCATCCAGAATCGGTACTTACCCCCATGGGAAAGGAAATATTAAAAAATTGGGTCGGGAATTAACTGGAGTAGTGAGTAGTGAGTAGTGAGTTAAAATAAAATTTAGGGGAAACACAGGGAATGGTTGCGAATCCTATTCTGAATTATAGCTCTAGTTCCTAATTAGTAAAAACAAGAAATGAAAGAAATATTAAACAAATTGATCAACCATGATGTACTTCCCAAGGAGGTAGCAAAGCAAGTATTGGTCAATATAGCAAAAGGAGATTATAACACCAGTCAGATTGCGGCATTCCTCACCGTTTATATGATGCGAAGTGTCACCATTGAAGAATTGGAGGGCTTTAGGGATGCATTGTTGGAACTCTGTTTAGCAGTAGACCTTTCAGCCTATAATCCCGTTGACCTTTGCGGCACTGGAGGTGATGGCAAGGATACTTTTAACATCTCTACCCTTGCAAGTTTTGTTACGGCAGGGGCGGGAATACCCGTTACCAAACACGGCAATTATGGGGTGTCGTCAAAATGTGGCAGCAGCAACGTAATGGAATTTTTAGGCATACGTTTCAGCAATGATCCAGGTTTTTTGGAGAAATGTTTGGTGGAAAGTGGAATCTGTGTATTACATGCACCGTTATTTCACCCAGCCATGAAAAATGTAGCCCCCATTCGTAAGGAATTAGCGGTAAAAACGTTTTTCAATATGTTGGGACCCATGGTAAACCCTGCCTTTCCAAAAAATCAAATGGTCGGGGTTTTCAATTTGGAACTCGCCAGAATGTACGGCTATTTATACCAGAAAACGGATAAGAACTTTACTATACTACATGCGTTGGACGGTTATGATGAGATTTCCCTGACCTGCAACACCAAAACGATCACCAATACCTCCGAAGGCATGTTAAAACCTTCCGATTTTGGCGTCGACACCATCTCAGCTACCGATATTGTTGGAGGCGATAGTATAGAGGAATCTGCTCAAGTATTTATGAACGTGCTTCAGGGTAAGGGAACCGCTCCACAGAACAATGTGGTCTGTGCCAATGCCGGTATCGCCATTGCTACCGTAAAGGGAATTAGCCCTATAGAGGGATTTGAGATGGCTAAAGAATCCTTAGTTAGTGGCAAAGCACTACAGGCGCTTAAAAAATTACAATCACTAAGCAGTAATTAAGAATAAATCCTCCTTTATTTAAAATAAAAACATGAATATACTGGACAAAATAGTTGTTGATAAACGTAAAGAGGTAGCATTAAAAAAATCCATCATACCAGCTTCCCAATTGGAAGCTTCCATTTTATTCGAAAGAACTACTTTTTCATTGGTTGACACCCTAAGGAATAGTACCAGTGGAATTATTGCCGAACACAAACGAAGATCTCCATCCAGATCGGTAATCAATCAGAACAATAGTGTTTACGATGTTGCCCAGGGTTATGAAAAAGCAGGTGCTTGTGGCATGTCTGTTTTGACCGATGGCAAATATTTCGGCGGATCACTTGATGACCTATTGCTAGCGAGAGCTTCTGTCCAAATGCCATTATTGCGCAAGGAATTTGTAGTAGATGAATACCAGATTTTGGAAGCTAAGGCCTATGGTGCCGATGTTATTTTATTGATCGCCTCCATTTTAACTAGGGAACAAATAAAAGCGCTTTCCCAATTTGCCCAAAGCTTGGCACTTAATGTCCTGTTGGAAGTACATAATGAGGAAGAACTGCATAAATCCATAATGCCTAGTTTGGATCTCTTGGGCGTCAACAATAGAAATTTAAAAACTTTTGAGGTGAGCCTAGATACCAGTAAAACCCTTTCTGCCCTTATCCCAGATGATTTTGTAAAAGTCTCTGAAAGCGGAATTAGTTCCGTTGACGCAATAAAGGAGCTACTACCCTATGGATACCAAGGATTTTTGATCGGAGAGAATTTTATGAAGACCGATGATCCTGGAGAGAGTGCTACCCAATTCATAAAGCAGCTAACCTCATGAAACTGAAAGTATGTGGTATGAAATACCCAGATAATATGCTGGAAGTAGCCAGCGTAGGTCCAGATTATATGGGTTTTATCTTTTGGGAACCCTCATCCCGTTTTTTTAATACAACTATTTCCGAAATTCCAAATCACATTAAAAAGGTGGGCGTTTTCGTAGATGCCTCATTAGAAGAGATAATAAATACAATAAAGAGATACAATTTGCAGGCAGTTCAGTTGCACGGAAAGGAAAGTCCGGATTTTTGTAAGCAATTAAAGGGGGCCAATAAGTCTGAAATAAACAAGCCCAAGAGGGAAGTAGAAATTATTAAAGTTTTTTCCATAAAGGACGATTTCAATTTTGGTCAACTACAGGCCTATGAGGCAGTATGCGATTATTTTTTATTCGACACTAAAGGGAAGCTACCAGGGGGGAATGGCTATGTATTTAGTTGGGAGGTTCTAAAAGAATACCCTTCAAAAAAACCCTACTTTTTAAGCGGTGGAATAGGACTTGAAGAAACTGATAAACTAAAAGACTTTCTGCAAAGACCAGAATCCAAATACTGTTACGCCATAGATGTAAACAGTAAGTTTGAAACAGCCCCTGGATTAAAAGAAATTGAAAAACTAAAAGAGTTTAAAAAGAGTATTGAGTAGTGAGATTCTCAATACTCACTACTATGTACTCAATACTATGTACTTAATACTATAATAACCATGAATTACAACGTTGACGAAAAAGGATATTACGGCGAATTTGGAGGGGCATTTATACCCGAAATGCTCTATCCCAATGTAGAAAATCTTAGGCAGCAGTATTTAAAGGTGATGGCAGAACCTTCCTTTAAGGCAGAGTTCGATCAATTATTAAAAAATTATGTAGGTAGACCTTCCCCCTTATATTTCGCCAAACGCCTTTCGGAAAAGTACAACACTAAAATATATTTAAAGCGCGAAGACCTTAACCATACCGGGGCCCATAAGGTTAACAATACGGTAGGGCAGATCTTAATGGCGAAGCGCTTGGGCAAGACTAGGATAATTGCGGAGACTGGTGCAGGACAGCATGGGGTGGCTACTGCTACCGTATGTGCCCTCATGGGTATGGAGTGTATAGTATATATGGGAGAGATTGATATTGCGCGCCAGGCCCCCAATGTGGCTAGAATGAAAATGCTGGGTGCAGAGGTTAGGCCGGCCCTATCTGGGAGTCGGACCCTAAAAGACGCTACCAATGAAGCAATTAGAGATTGGATCAATAATCCTGTGGACACTCATTATATTATAGGTTCTGCCATTGGCCCACACCCTTACCCAGATATGGTCACCAGATTCCAGTCCATTATTTCTGAAGAGATCAAATGGCAGCTAAAAGAACAGGAAGGCAAGGAAAATCCTGATTATGTAGTGGCCTGCGTTGGAGGGGGAAGTAATGCCGCAGGCACCTTCTATCATTTCCTTCACGAAGAGGAAGTGGGTATTATTGCGGTAGAAGCTGCAGGAAAAGGCGTAGAGAGTGGTGAAAGTGCAGCAACATCAGTATTGGGAAAAGAGGGAATTATTCATGGATGCAAAACTCTTCTGATGCAGACTCCTGATGGACAGATTACAGAGCCCTATTCTATCTCTGCCGGATTAGACTATCCAGGTGTTGGACCTATGCATGCCCATCTGTATAAAACTGGGAGGGCAGAATTTATCCCAGTAACAGATGACGAGGCCATGCAAGCGGGAATGGAACTCTCTAAATTGGAAGGTATAATTCCGGCAATAGAATCGTCCCACGCCTTTGCTATTTTAAAAACAAGAGCCTTTAAACCCAATGACGTGGTTGTTATTAACCTTTCTGGACGGGGTGATAAGGATTTAAGTACCTATATAAAATACTTCGAGCTATAAGTTTGGAATATCATTCCCCCTTTGAGGGAAAACTAAAAATACATTTGGTATGAACAGAATACAACACCAATTACAATCGGATAAAAAATTATTCTCCATATATTTTACAGCAGGATATCCGAATTTGAACGATACTGCCAAAATAATTCAGGATTTGGAAAGCAATGGGGTTGATATGATAGAGATCGGATTGCCATTTAGCGATCCCTTGGCCGATGGCCCTACCATACAGGCTAGTTCTACCCAAGCCCTGAAAAATGGAATGACTACTACAGTTTTATTCGAGCAATTAAAAGATATAAGGTCATCGGTTAATATACCCCTGATTATTATGGCGTATTTTAATCCCATTTTACAATATGGAGTAGAAGCGTTCTGCAAAAAATGTCAGGAAGTAGGTATAGATGGACTTATTTTACCGGACCTGCCGTTAGATGTATATCAGGAGCACTATGAGGCTATTTTTAAAAAATACGGATTAATAAATGTTTTCCTAATCACTCCACAGACCAGTGACGCGCGTATTGCGCAAATAGACAAGGCCTCTGAGGGATTCATATATATGGTGAGTTCTGCTAGCGTCACCGGTTCGTCCGATGGCTTTGGTACCGTTCAGGAATCCTATTTTCAAAGAATTGCGAAGATGGAATTAATATCACCTCAGATAATTGGGTTTGGGATTAGTAATTCCGAAACTTTCCAGCAGGCTACTAAATGGGCAAAAGGTGCCATTATTGGCTCGGCATTTATTAAATACATCACCAAAAACGGCACCAACAACATTGGGAATTTTGTAAAGCAAATCATTAGTGAAAAATGAAAGAACTCCTCAATAATTGGAAATTAATAGCGCTCCTTTGTCTAACTCTAGGCTTGGCGCCCTTCTTTCCTGAACCACATTTTTTTGGTAAACTAAAGTGGGTTTGGGGTGGCGCCAAGGGAATGCAGCCAATGGATTGGTTTGACTTTATCTTTCATGGATTTCCGTTTGTTTTATTGATCAGATTACTGGTAGTGAAAATTATAAAAAAGTAAGTTTAAACGTATTTATATAGCATTTTTGGATTCCTCCTTTCGCAGTGAGGACCTGCTACTTAAACGGTTATGTAGTTGGTCTAAAATTACGTATTGACCTTGCCAATAATTTAACTATTAGACAGATTGATTATCCGCAATTAACATCTAACTTTAACACATCAAACCACTAACTATTAGCTCCTTAATGCCTTAAAAAAGTAGTTATCCCCTTTATAAGATGAATATCCTGATTGTCATTTATAACGATGCCATGAAAAAAATTCGTTTACTTTTTGCATTACTACTTGTCAGTTCCATTTTAACGGGTCAGACTAAAGAATTCTCCAAAGATTATTTTTTACAAAAAAGTAAAAAACAAAACACCGCAGCATGGGTTCTACTAGGCGGAGGAACAGCTATGGCCATTGGAGGGCTAGCTGCATTCGACGCTAGTTGGGATAGTAGCTCCAGTAGTACCACGGACATAGCTGGCATTATTGGCATAACGGGTATAGTGGCCAATCTGGCCAGTATACCATATTTTATCAGTGCAGCCAAAAATAAGAAGACAGCAATGTCTATTACATTTGACTATAAACCTATTTATTCATCTGAAGAAAGCTTGGTTACTGCAAAGGCATATCCAGCAGTTTCACTGAAAATAAAACTTGACCATTAACAAGCTCCCATATTAGATATTTATTGATCCGCTAAGTGAATTTACCCTGTCGTTTTAATACGTTATGAAGAAATCCATACAACAAAAGACATGGGAATTAAAAAAACTTCTGATACTGTAAAACCCTGAAATCGATCGTATTGATTTCAGGATTTTTTGCCTTCATTACTTTATAGGCCTCCATACTTCCTACCGCTCTATTGGCTGCGCCAGAGGGCGCTGTAAGGGATACAGTCCTAATCACCCTCCTTACATCCAAAGTATGACCCTGAACGATGTCCGGTTGGGGTAGTACAAATTCATGAATCCGGGGAATTTGATCGGATACTAATGTTAACTTTACCCCAAACTCCCTGATATACCTTCTAAAAAAATATTCAGGACCATTTTTACTATTCCCCCCAGTAAACAATAATGTATCTATTTTAGGATACTGCTCTAGATACTCGAAAATGTTTCTCAATTCAATATTTTGCAATCCAAGATCCGAGGCGTCAATCTTTATACGCTCAGCACTCTTTACAATATCGCATATACCAATATGACGCTGTCGTAGAAAATCCTGCCGCTGCTGTACGGCTTGCTCTGTGGTCTCAAAAGCGAGCCCCAGTCCAAAAATCTGGTTTAGTATTGGCCATAATTGACCATCCCTGCTGCCATAGCAAAAATCGACATCACCTTCCTTTAGATCCCCAATGGTAAACCTAGGCGGCGGTAAGGTCCCTACAATCAGCTTTGTGGCCTCCGGAAACAAAAATGGTTCATAGGGATGGGTATGTAGAAAGGTTTTTGATGTCAAAAGAATAATTGAATTTTACAAAATTATCTATATGATCCGGTTAGGGGTAATTGGACTATCATTTTAATACAAGCACAAGGTCCTCCGAATTTACCAAAGTGCCCCCCTTCAATTGTATTCTATCTACCACCCCTTCCTGGGTAGCGGTTACTGTGGTTTCCATTTTCATAGCTTCGATAACGAAAAGTGGCTGATTTTTTTTCACTTCTTGATTTTTCTTTACCAGTACGCTAGATAGCAGGCCTTGTAAGGGGGCTCCAATCTGATTTACATCAGCGGCATCCACCTTAACATTTTCTACTTTATTCACTTTAACAGATCTATCTTTAATCATTACATTTCGCAATTGTCCATTTACCTTAAAGTAGATACTCACATTTCCGGCATCGTCCGGTTCCCCTCGTAACATAAGTGAGACCAAAATATTCTTACCCCGATCCAATTCCACAATGATCTCCTCTCCCACTTCCATCCCGTAAAAGAAATTCTTGGTAGGGATATTCATAACATTGCCATACTTCACATGGTTGTTGTAGGCATCGGTAAATACTTTTGGATATAGCTTATAGGAAAGAAAATCGGTTATCAGCAATTCACGCCCCATTCCAGCGTTAAATTTTCTTTTAAAGTCCGCAAATTCCCTATCAAAATCAATAGCTTCCAAGTGGGCATTTGGTCTATCCGTAAAGGCTTGTTGATCTTTAAGCACCATTTTTTGCAATTCTTTTGGAAAACCTCCTTCCGGCTGACCTAAATCGCCCTTAAAATAACCAATTACAGATTGTGGAAAGGAAATAGATTCTCCGTTTTCCAAGATATCCGATACAGTAAGGTTATTGGCAATCATATATTGGGCCATATCCCCTACCACCTTGGAACTGGGGGTTACCTTTATAATATCTCCAAAAAGTTGATTTACCTCCCCGTACATTTTGGTGACTTCGGGAAACTTATCCTCTAAGCCCAAAGCTATAGCCTGCCCCTTTAGGTTAGAATATTGTCCGCCAGGAATCTCGTGCTTATACACTTCCCCAGTCCCTGATTTTAATCCGGATTCAAACGTGTAATAATAATTCCGTACGGTTTCCCAATAGTTGGAATATTCTGCCAATTTATCGGTATTCAAACTATTTTCTCTTTCTTGGAAACGCAACATTTCCACAACAGAATTAAAATTGGGTTGGGAAGTAAGTCCAGACATACCGCCCAATGCCACGTCTACAACATCTACCCCAGCCTCAATAGCCTTTAGGTACATAGCCGCCTGGGTAGAGGAGGTATCATGCGTATGAAGATGTATGGGGATATTAATCTCGGACTTTAAGGCCGATATTAATTCGTAGGCCGCATAAGGCTTTAACAATCCCGCCATATCCTTGACCCCTAAAATATGGGCTCCAGCATTTTCAATATCCTTGGCCAATTGCACATAATACTTTAAATTGTATTTCGATTTTGTGGGATCTAATATATCACCAGTGTAACAAAGTGAGCCTTCTGCCAGGCCTCCTGTTTTGGTTCTGACATATTCTATGCAGGGCGCGATGGATTTCATCCAATTGAGGGAATCAAAAATCCTAAAAATATCTACCCCAGATTTCCATGATTCCTCAACAAATCGCTCTATCAAATTATCTGGATAGGCGGTATAGCCAACCCCATTGGAGCCCCTGATCAACATTTGCATTAATATATTGGGCATGGCTTTTCGCAACAATTCCAATCGCTCCCAAGGATTTTCCTGTAAGAATCGAAGGCAAACATCAAAGGTGGCCCCTCCCCAAACTTCCATACTAAATATTTCTGGATGGTTTTTGGCATATCCCTCAGCTACCTTTAACATGTCTAACGTCCTCATCCGTGTTGCCAATAAACTTTGGTGAGCATCACGCATGGTAGTATCGGTGAAATGGACCTTCTTCTCATTTTTTAGCCACATGGAAAATTGGTCGGGACCTAATTCGGTCAATAAATCCTTGGTTCCCTTTGGGTATTCCTCCACAATGGGGAAGGTGGGAATTTTTGGTTTGGAAAACACATGGCTCTTATCCATTTTTTTTTACATCAGGATTCCCATTTACAATAACCTCGCCCAAGAATTCCACTAACTTATTGGCCCTATTCCTTGGCTCCACAAATTGGAATAGCTCTGGTTCGTTATTAATAAAGTTTACCGTTACCTTACCCTCTCTAAAAGTGGGGTGTTTTAAGATATTGTCCAGAAACGCCATATTGGTCTTGACCCCCCTGATACGAAATTCAGCCAAGGCCCTTCTCATTTTACGACAAGACCCATCCAAAGTCCTACTCAAGGCAGACACCTTTACCAACATGGAATCGAAAAATGGGGAAATTGCCACCCCTTGATAGATACTACCGGCATCCAATCGGATTCCCAGACCTGAAGCACTACGGTAGGTAGTTACCACTCCATAATCTGGTTTAAAATCGTTAGCGGGATCTTCGGTAGTAATCCTACATTGCAGGGCATAACCCGTGACTACGATCGAGGCCTGATCTTGTATTTTTATCTGGGTATCCGATAATCTGTAGCCGCCTGCAATAAACAATTGGGCCTTAACCAAGTCTATATTGGTAATCATTTCCGTTACCGTATGCTCTACCTGTATCCTTGGGTTTACCTCAATAAAGTAGATACTGCCATCGTCATCTACCAAAAATTCCACCGTTCCTATATTATTGTAGTCTACTGCTTTGCAGATATCAATGGCATATTTATACAAATTATCCTTGGTATCCTGTGGCAATCCTATGGATGGGGCAAATTCTATTACCTTTTGATATCTTCTTTGTACAGAACAATCCCTCTCGTACAAATGCACCATATTGCCATGGGTATCCGCAACGATTTGAATCTCTATATGTTTGGGATTCTCCACAAATTTCTCCAGGAATACCGTATCGTCACCAAAGGCATTTAAAGATTCCCGTTTAGCTTCTGGAAATCCTTTTCTAAGCTCTTCCTCGGTTCGGATTACGCGCATACCACGTCCTCCACCACCAGAAGCAGCCTTTAACATTAAGGGATAACCTATTTGTTCCGCTTCAGAAAGTGCCACCTCAATATCCGACAAATCCCTATCACTACTTTTTATGATGGGAATATTATTGGCCACAGCAACTTCCTTGGCCGTAATCTTATCACCAAGAGCTTTTAATACCGAGACTTTGGGACCGACAAAAATAATTCCGTTGTCCTCACATTTTTGTGCGAAAGTGGCATTTTCAGATAAGAATCCATATCCTGGATGAATGGCGTCCACCTCATTTTCCTTGGCGACCTTAATCAAGGCATCCATATCCAAATAAGGCTTTAAAGGTTCGTTATCGCCCCCAATCTGGTAACTTTCATCTGCTTTATATCGATGTAGGGAATAACGGTCTTCATAAGTATACACCCCAACTGTTTTAATCCCAATCTCTACACATGCCCTAAAAATACGTATAGCGATCTCTCCCCTATTTGCAACTAATACCTTTTTAATTTTCAAAGCTATATTTTCTTTAGAATTGCTGGGTCCAACAATCGGTTATCTCACAAACTTAGCATTTTAGCCCAAGGATGACAATAGTAAAATAGGTTATATTTAAAGAAATTTGTTGTAAATCGATAGGAATCCATCGCATAAGGTCATACCTTAAAACTTTGAAATACAGAATTAATAATTTATTTTTAGGAAAATAAAAATTGGAAAGCTATGGGCAAAGGAGATAAAAAATCTAAAAGGGGTAAAATAATTAACGGCACTTACGGTACAAGGCGGAAACGCAAAATAAAAAGAAAGCCAAGTATAGAAGAAAAAATTAATGTGGAGAAAAAAAAATAAGTCGGTTATAAGAACCGTTTAGTGCTAATCCACCATAAAATTCAAAATTACTTCTCCCTCTTCGGAAATCTTTAAGCCATAGGTATAAAAGCCTTCTGGAAGCGGGGTTTCACCAACAAAATCGATGGGCTGTAAGATATAGTTTTCATCCCCTACAGTTATATTGATATAGGCATAGTTATAAGCAGTTTTATACTCCAGATATCTCGAAAAATTTCCTGGAGCAATGTTTGTATGTAGCATAGCTGCCTCGCCTACCTGTACCTTATCAAAATTAAAACTACTTTCGTTCTTCACCCTAATCTTTACCCCGCTAAGATCGTCATCCCGATCAGTACAGCCTGTTAATAAGATTAAAAACGCAATTAGTAAGCCGAATTTTTTCATTTTTATTTGTATTTATACAAAAACTGCTATGAACTTTAAAACGATATTTTGGCGAAAATATTCTATCTGATGAATACTGGCTGATTTTCCTTCAAGGTATGCTCCATACTATACAAATAACCTTCTTGATCAAAACCCTTAACATCCTCCAAAGTTTTGGCATTGGATTCCAATAAATAACGAACCATAGTTCCCCTTGCTTTTTTGGCAAAAAAACTAATCACCTTTAAGTTGTCATTTTTCCAATCCTTAAATATTGGAGTGATTACGGGTACTTTTAGCTTTTTTTCATCCACGGCACCAAAATATTCATTGCTTGCCAAATTTACAAACAACTCCTCGTCTTGCAGTTCCATATTCAAATGATCGGTAAGTTGTTTTTTCCAAAATTCGTACAGATTTTTTTTCCTCCCCACCTTTAAGGTGGTGCCCATTTCCAGTCTGTACGGCTGCATAAGATCCAATGGTTTAAGAATACCATAAAGTCCTGATAAAATTCGTAGCTGGTCCTGGAGTTGGGTCATTTTTTCGGGAGCAATGGAATACGCATCCAAACCTTGGTATACGTCCCCGTTAAAGGCATAGACGGCAGGCCTTGCATTTTCTGGTGTAAAGGGAATGGAAAACTCTTGGTTGCGCTCCCAGTTAAGCTGTGCCAATTTATCCGAAATTCCCATTAATTCCGACAGCGCAATGGGCTTTTTTTTCTGTAAAACTTTATTTAATCGTGCGGCTTCTTCAAGAAATAGTGGTTGGGAGTATTCCTTTATTGGTAATTTGCTTTCAAAATCCAACGTTTTTGCTGGCGATATAACTATTTTCATTCCTAAAAATTATTCTAGCGTTAAGTTAAACTTAAATCATTACCTAATCCAATACGTCCTTTACGGGATATTGGGATGGGAAAAGTTATTCTCCCTGACTGTGTTTGGCGTACTGCCTCCATTTTTCAATGCAATTCGCCATATCTTCAGGGATCTCCGAATTGAACTTCATATACTCCCCAGAAACGGGATGTACAAATCCCAATGTTTTGGCATGTAGTGCCTGCCTTGGCAAAATTTTAAAGGCATTATCCACAAATTGCTTGTATTTGGTAAAGGTGGTTCCTTTCAGGATTCTCTCTCCCCCGTAGCGCTCATCATTGAACAGAGTATGGCCAATGTACTTTAAATGAACCCTAATTTGATGTGTTCTTCCCGTTTCTAAGTTACAGGAAATCATGGTTACATATCCAAACCTTTCCAACACTTTAAAATGGGTCACCGCCTCCTTACCTTGCTCCCCTTCGGGAAACACCATCATTTGAAGCCTATTTTTTGGATTTCGTCCAACATGACCTTCTATGGTTCCATCGTCTTCGTCCATATTCCCCCATACCAACGCAACATATTCGCGCTCGCTAGATTTTTCAAAAAACTGTTTTGCTAGATGGGTCATGGCCGCTTCCGTCTTTGCCACAACCAAAAGCCCAGAGGTATCTTTATCTATCCTATGGACCAACCCGGGACGGTCATCACTGTTTTTTGGTAAATTCTCCTGATGGTATAAAAGGGCATTGATCAAGGTTCCCGAATAGTTCCCGTGACCAGGATGAACCACCATTCCTGCAGGCTTGTTTACCACCAATAGAACATCGTCCTCATAGACAATATCTAAAGGTATGTTTTCTGGGATCAACAAGAGTTCGTGCGGAGGGTGCGCGAATAATACACGTATATGATCGCCGGCCTTAACCTTATAATTTTGTTTTACAATGGTCCCGTTCACCCATATATTCCCATCCTTTGCCGCCTGTTGTATTTTATTCCTAGTAGCGTTTTCAATGAAATTCATTAAATACTTATCTACCCTTAAGGGGTCCTGTCCTTTTGATGCGGTAAAACTATGATGCTCAAAAAGTTCCTCCTCATTTAATTCATAATCCTCTTTTTCTTCCATAATTATTCTGAATCTGCCTTAACCTGGGCTCTTGGAGAAATATCACCATTACCACAAACCAATTCTATCTTGGATGTTTTTGGTAACTTATCCCCAGGGGTAATATATTTTCCTTTATGTTTTATATGATATACCATATCCTTTCCCAGCTCATCCACATAGGTCACCCGTTCAACTTCCAACCCTACGGCCTTAAGCATAGAACTTGCGTTCCTTTGAGTTACTTGGATAATATTGGGGATGGTAACTTTTTTATATCCCGATGGATTAACGGTAATATAAATTTTTCTATCCTCCTTCACCTGACTGCCAGCTGGAGGGTTTTGATCTATTATTGAAAACCGAGGATAAGAAGGATTGTAATTCGCAGAATCCAAAACAGAATACCGCAATTTAGACTTCTCTATTAAAGTCCTAGTCTCCATAACCGAAAGTCCGGCCAAATCAGGTACCTCAATAAATTCGCCATGATTGGTAGTTTCTTTTAACCACTGCAAAGCAGCAAAGATCACCAATACCGAAACCACTAAGGCTAACCCCAACTGTATTAGGAATGTCCTGCTTATTAAAAACCTAAAAAAATTCCGCATAATATATTTTCTTAAACGACAAAGATAGAAAACCGAATGCTTTTTTCTTTAATTTGAATGAATGATATTTGTTTCCTGGTTTCTCTAAACAATAAACTTAGAAAATAAGCCATTTTAGATGATAACGCCAACAAGAAATTGGGCATCTTATATCATACCGATCAGGAACGATTAATTATAACGGATGAAAAAAAATATTGCCATCATTATGGGCGGCCACTCTAGCGAGTTCAAAATTTCCCTGTTAAGCGGAAATGTAGTGTTCAACTCTTTGGACAAAGATAAATTTAACCTTTATAGAATTCATATTCTTAAGGAGAAATGGGTCTTGGTAGATGAGCACCAGGAAGAATATTTGGTGAACAAACATGATTTTACCGTATCCCTAAACAACCAGATCCTTAAATTTGATTGTGTATTTAATGCTATACATGGCACTCCGGGCGAGGATGGCTTGATGCAGGCTTATTTTCAACTTTTGGACATTCCACAGACTTCCTGTGATTATTACCAA
This sequence comes from Arenibacter antarcticus, assembly GCF_041320605.1. Taxonomy (NCBI): domain Bacteria; kingdom Pseudomonadati; phylum Bacteroidota; class Flavobacteriia; order Flavobacteriales; family Flavobacteriaceae; genus Arenibacter; species Arenibacter antarcticus. Next base: position 2,702,825 of record NZ_CP166679.1, on the reverse strand, counting down.
GCTTCCCTTACTTTTAACAAACGAGACCTGTTAAGCGTATTAAAACCTTATGGCATAAAATCGGCAACCTCCTTTTACCTTAACAAAGGAGATATCGTACTAGCTGATGAGATTATAAATAAAGTGGGATTACCTTGTTTTGTTAAAGCCAACAAGGCAGGTTCTAGCTTTGGCATCACCAAGGTTTATCACAAAGCAGAACTTCCCAATGCCATTGTAAATGCTTTCTTGGAGGACGATGAAATACTTATCGAATCATTTTTAGATGGAACTGAAGTTTCAGTTGGAGTTATTCATTATCAAGGAAAAACGAAGGTCCTTCCCATCACCGAAATTATATCAGAAAACGATTTTTTTGATTATTCAGCGAAATATGAAGGGAAATCGCAGGAAATCACTCCGGCCAGAATCACCAAAAAACAGGAAGAAAGAGTAGTCCAAGTCGCCAAGTTGGCCTATGACACCCTTAAAATGAAAGGTTTTTCTAGGAGTGAGTTTATTTTTGTAGGGGATGAACCCTATATGCTGGAAATGAATACCACCCCAGGTTTAACCGCCGAAAGTATTTTACCACAACAAGCAGCGGCAGCAGGGATTTCTCTATCTGAGCTCTTTGAAAGTACCATTTGGGAGGCATTAAATGAAAATTAGTACCTTTACCGATTCATAAGAAAATAAGACATCTACTTTCATGCCTACAGTATAGTATTTCCATATTAATACTGCTTAATATTTTTAAACTCCGCCAATGAAAAGACGTGCTATTTTTCCTGGGTCATTTGACCCGCTAACATTAGGACATTATGATATAATACAAAGAGGTATTACTCTTTTTGACGAAATCATCATTGCTATTGGTGTAAACACGGATAAGAGCTATATGTTTTCCCTAGAGGAGCGTAAGCATTTTATCACTGAAGCTTTTAAGGACGAGCCCAAAATAAAAGTACTTACCTATGAAGGGTTAACGGTAGATTTCTGCAAAAAAATGAATGCGGGATTTATTTTAAGGGGACTTAGAAATCCTGGAGATTTTGAATTTGAAAAAGCCATAGCCCATACCAACCGTAAACTTTCGGAGATTGACACGGTTTTCCTACTTACTTCATCAGGAAAATCTTATATTAGTTCCTCTATTGTAAGAGACGTCATCAAAAATAAGGGAGATTATACTGGATTAGTGCCAAATTCTGTTCGTGTAAAATTAAAATAAGGTAGATCTTATTCCTATAAAAATATAAAAAAGCCCTACCACATATAACTTGGTATTACTGCCAACTTAAGCGCTACACCACTAAATAAGAGCCATTAACAACAAATTGTTTCATAATTTGAAGAAACGAAATAACATTGCATCAAATTACAATAATGATTAGGGACACTCCGGCTATTGGCAATCAACTTCTGTTCAATCAACTTCTGATCAAACAACTACCTAATGCCACTGGGTTTATCGACCTGGATTTTAAAGTAGTATTTGCGTCCGATAAATGGGCAGATGAGTTTCATTTTGAGTCTCAGGATATTGTGGATAAAAACATCCACGATCTTATAGGGCCTATTAGCGAGCAATGGAACAATTGTATTTTGCGGTGTTTTAAAGGGGAAATATCGGAAAGCTTTCGGGAAAGCTATGCTGGTCACAACCATAAATTAAAATGGCTCCAATGGACACTAAGTCCATGGTATTCAGAGAATAAAAAGATTATAGGGGCCGTAGTTCAATTTGACGATGTTAGCCAAAGTGTAAACCAAGAACAAAAAATTGAACAGCTCGAATTTGTCCTAAAAGAAACTGTTAATATAGGGAAAATTGGGAATTGGAAATACAATCAGTCATTAGATATTATGAACTGCTGCTCCATGATCAGCACCATCTTGGAAGTTGAAGAAGGGTTTCAATATACCCTAGATAATTACATCAACTTTCACAAAATTGGGTACAACAGAAATACCATTTCCATGGCCATTTATTCCGCTATGAAAAACAGGCGTTCCTGGAGCGAAAAGCTACAGATCATTACCGCAAAAGGGAACTATCGATGGGTAAAAGTTTCCAGTAAACCACTATACAACAATGGCATTTACATAGGTTTAATCGGTATAGTTCAGGACATTACCGATTATGTCTTAAAAGAACATGAAACAAAAAGCAGCGAAAATCTTTTAAAAACGCTGATCAATAATCTACCACTCCAAATCTATGCAAAGGATACCATGTCTAGAAAACTATTGGCCAACAGATCCGAGTTGGACCGCTGTGGAATAACTGAGGAAAGCGATATTATAGGGAAAGACGATTTCGATATTTACGATAGGACTACCGCACAAAAATATAGGGAAGAGGACTTAGAGGTCATGATCTCACAAACCCCAATGTTGAACAAGGAATTGAAGGAGGAAAATCCGGACGGCACTACCAATTATTACTTAAGTTCAAAAATTGCCTTAAAAGGTATAAATGGGGAAACCACAGGATTGGTTGGCATTACCATGGATATTTCAGAAATAAAGGAAAAGGAAAAGGAACTAAAAAGCCTCATCCACGTTTCGTCACAACAAAACAAAAAACTACTTAATTTCGCACATATCATTTCCCATAACTTACGGTCGCATTCGGCCAATTTCTCCATGTTATTGGACTTTTTAAAGGAGGAAAAAGATGAGGAGGAACGGATAAAAATTTTCAATATGTTGACGGATTCCTCCAACAGCCTAATGGAGACCCTTCACAATTTAAATGACATAGTTTCAATAAATACGGAAGCTACCACTAATAAGAAAATAGTTAATCTTAACGATCATGTCAATAACGCAGTAAATAACCTAAGCTTTTATTTAGATCAGAACCAGGGCACAGTTATTACCTCAATACCAAAAGATACTTACATCAATGTAGTCCCAGCATATCTAGAAAGTATCATGAACCATATTATCACTAATGCCATTAAATACAAAAAACCTGACACCCCTCTCGTAATCAAATTCAACTTAAGTCATGTTCAAAACTATACGGTATTGAGCATAGAGGACAATGGTTTAGGCCTAGATATGAAGAAATTCGGGAAAAAGTTATTCGACATGTACAAAACCTTTCACGGCAACCGCGATGCTAAAGGACTGGGATTGTATATTGCGAAAAATCAGATAGAAGCTATGAACGGAAAAATAAATGCTAACAGTCAAGTAGGAGTAGGAACCACATTTAATTTATATTTTAATGACGAAAATTAATTCGATTTTTATCGTAGATGATGATCCCATTACAGTTTACGGAATCAAAAAAATATTGAAATCGGTTTGCGATAACAATAAAATTGCTGAATTCCAAAATGGTGAAAGGGCTATTGACCATGTGCGGAAAATGATCTTGGAAAACCAAGAACTTCCTGATATAATTTTTTTGGATATAAATATGCCTATTATGGATGGATGGGAGTTTTTGGAAGAATTCATCAAACTCCCAATACCTAAAGCCGTCAACATCAATATCGTTACCTCCTCCATCGACCAAAACGACAAGGACAAGTCCGATAATTTCAAGTCCATGACCCATCACCCGATTGTTTTCAACAGCAAACCGATACGCCGGGAGGAAATTGAAGAAATTACTAGAGTGCTTTCTACCCAGTCCATTGCTTTTTATTTAACTTTGATCTATTGGAAATTAAGGAATTACCCTAGTGACGAAATTAGTTACAAGGGTAATTCGAAATTTTTAGGCCTACCCTATTAGAGTATCAACACTATATCAAAGTATAAAAAATGAGATTCTTATTAACTCTTGGATTGATGCTATGCCTTTTTTCTTGCGAAACCCAAAAGGAAAGTAAGACGAGGGAAATAATCACCGTTTTTGAAAAGAGCAATGGCAAAGAAACAGCAACTTACCTACAGGCTATTGACTTTTACATTCAACTCGCCAAAGAATTCCCTGAGATAAACATTCAGACCATAGGCACTACCGATAGTGGTCATCCGCTTCATATTGTTACCTATAATACCGATGCAGAATTTAATTTTCAAAAGATTGGCAAGGACAAAAGTGTCATCCTTATAAACAATGGTATACACCCAGGGGAAAGTGATGGCATTGATGCCACCATGATGTTGTACCGCGACTTGGCCCTAAACAATATAAACCCTCCAAAAAATACTGTTTTAGTTACCATACCCATCTACAATATAGGTGGCTCGTTAAACCGAAACTCAACCTCCAGAGTAAACCAGAACGGACCAAAATCTTATGGTTTTAGGGGAAATGCCAAAAACTATGACCTTAACAGGGATTTTATTAAAGTAGACACCAAAAACGCACACACTTTTTCCGAAATTTTTCATTTGGTAAAGCCCGATATTTTCGTAGACAACCACGTAAGCAATGGGGCCGATTACCAATATACCCTCACCCATTTATTTACCCAACACAACAAGCTGGATGGCGAATTGGGACAGTATCTACACCAAGAAATGATGCCTTCCTTAGAAAAATTACTATTAAACGATGGCTGGGATATTACCCCATACGTAAACGTCTTTAACACGGTACCTGAGAACGGATTTTCGCAATTTATGGATTACCCCCGCTACTCCACCGGATATACCGCCCTTTGGAACACCTTAGGCCTTATGGTGGAGACCCATATGCTAAAACCTTACAAACAAAGGGTAGAAGGCACCTATGAGCTGCTGGTAAAGCTTTTGGACCTCTCCGAAAGGGATTTCAAAAAAATAAAAGAACTAAGAGAGCATTCCTTTGAAATGTATTTGGAAAAAACTACCTATCCCCTACAATGGGCAATAGATACAACAAAAACAAGCCTCTTACAATTTAAAGGGTATAGTGCAGACACCCTTATCAGTGAAGTAACTGGATTTCCTAGATTAAAATACGACAGGAATAGACCCTTTGTTAAAGAGGTTTCCTATCAGAATTATTACGCCCCAACCAAAGAGGTGGAAATTCCGAAAGCATACCTAATAAAAAAAGGATGGAAAAAAATCACAGAACTGCTCCAGGACAATCAAATCAGTTTTGAAATTTTAAAGGAAAACAGCTCCTATACCGTGGAATCCTATAAAATAGATAGTTTTGAGACCTTCCAAAACTCCTACGAAGGTCATTATCCCCATTACAACACCAAGGTATTGTCATCCTTAGAAAAAATTGTTTTCACCCCTGGTGATATTTTAGTCCCTACCAATCAAAAAGGGCTACGCTATTTGCTAGAAACTTTAGAGCCAGAGGCTACAGACTCTTTCTTTAACTGGAACTTTTTCGATGTAATATTACAACGAAAGGAAGGCTTTTCTCCTTATGTCTTTGAGGATATCGCTTTGGAAATCCTAAAGAAAGACAAAAACATGAATTCCATATTTGTATTAAAAAAAGAAACCGACAGTGTTTTTGCCAGCAACTGGTACGCACAATTGGATTGGATCTACCAGAGATCAAAACCTCACGAACCCCAATTTATGCAATATCCTGTGTACCGACTTCTTAAGGACTAGCTTGGTTATTCCTCGAAAAGTATCCTAATGTTGGCATAGGAATTTTCCAAGGCTTTTTTTATTTTCTTTGGCCCCTTCCATTTCACTTTTTCTATACCTTCACTGGCTTCACCAATTAATTCGCCTTTATAATTGGTCCTCATAGCGAACCAGTGTACCTCTTTTAATTTATATCCGCCATTCCTTTTAAAAAGGTGATAGGTAGTCCTGAGGAAATTTTCAATCTTAAGGCCCTTTACCCCTGTTTCCTCCTCCACTTCCCTTATAGCACACTCTTCTATGGTCTCACCCTTATCCAATTTTCCTTTTGGAAGATCCCACTTGCCATCCCTATAAATAAAAAGCACTTTCCCCTCCTTGTTGGTGACCACACCCCCAGCAGCAACTACCAAAGGTATTTTTTTGGAGAACTTCTTTAATATTTCCTCTTTATTGGGGTGATAGATAAAGGCTTCTTTCAATTTTTTTCCAGCCAAAGAATCGATTGCCTCGTTGATGGAGGAACCATTCAATAAAAAATATTTATTATTAGTGGTGTCCGATAATTTATTTGTTAAAATCAACGGTGACTCATTAACAAAAACTTTATACATTTGCGTTATGGTTTTAGACAAAGACACAGCGAAAAAAACGGCCGAACTTCTGCTACAAATTAATGCAATTAAGTTGAAACCTGAAAATCCATTTACATGGGCTTCAGGTTGGAGGTCACCAATTTATTGTGACAATCGTATAATTTTATCCTATCCGACCATTAGAAATTACATGAGAGAACAGATGGGCAAGCAATTAGAATCCATTTATGGCAAGCCCGATGTAATTGCAGGTGTAGCCACAGGCGCCATAGGAATTGGGATGTTAGTGGCAGAATATTTGGGACTGCCTTTCATATATGTAAGGCCGGAAGCAAAGGCCCACGGGCGACAAAACCAAATTGAGGGACGTTTGGAGGCCAACCAGAACGTGGTGGTCATAGAAGACTTAATTAGTACTGGAAACAGCAGTCTTAACGCAGTAGAGGCTCTTAGAAACAATGGAGCCAACGTTAAGGGAATGCTCGCCGTTTTCACTTATGGATTTCCAGTGGCCACTGAAAATTTTAAAAAAAATAATGTGGAATTACACACTCTAAGTGATTTTGACCACTTAATTGAACAGGCTACTGAAACGAATTACATAAAAGAAAATCAATTTAAAACACTAATGGAGTGGAAATTAGACCCCGCTACATGGCAATTATAGATTATGCATTTAGATACACCAAAAAAAACCGTAAATAAAAGTAGTAAGGAAGTTTTTGATTTTCTGAACGATGTAAAGAATTTTGAAACTTTAATGCCCCAAAATATCAGTAAATTTGAGGTAATTAATGATCAAAGGTTTTTGTTCGCGTTAAAGGGAATGCCAGAAATTGTATTACAAAAAAAGCATCAAACCCCTAATTCTCAGGTTATTTTAGGGGCCGCTAGCGATAAATTGCCCTTTACTCTAACAGCAGACATCGTTGAAATTAGTGATTCAGAAAGCGAGGTCGTCCTGAGTTTTGAAGGCGAATTTAACGCTATGATGGCCATGATGATAAAATCACCTATCACCAATTTCATGAACACCCTATCCCAAAATCTTTCCGAAATTTAGGAAAAGTTCTAAATTTCAACTGCATATACCCTTCGTAATTCACGCTGGGCAGGGTGGCCTTATTATTTTTGCATCATTTGGGCATAAATACATTTTCTGATACCGACACTCCCTAAAGTAATCCCCTAGTGCAATTATTTGGCGCAACCTATCTTAGGGGAAATCCGTTTCAAAAAACATTAAATAGCGGATTCTATTCCCATTCAACTAAACTGCAAGGGAATTTGTTAGATAGTAGCCCCTTTAATACAGCAACTTTACCTCCTTTAAATCAAACTCCTTCAAGATATCATCCTCCAAAAGAATTAAAAGTTTACCCGAACGGGACACCCCTTTTATAAACCCCATAAAAAGTTGCTCTTCCGCATTTTTAAAGGTTGATGGTTTCCCGATTCTAAAAAGTTGATCCTCATAACTAGCACGAAGAACATCAAATTCATGCTCCCAATTAGTGCTCAAAAATACTTTAAGATGACCCACTATCGCATAAAGTAGCTCCTCCAAATCAAATTCTTGGCCCAATAACAACTTTAAGGAGGACACATTGGGCAGTTTTTCGAAATTTAGTTGATTTACATTTAGACCAATTCCAATAATGGAAGTACGTATAAACTGACCGGATAGCACATTTTCTATTAATATACCGCAAATTTTGGAATAACCTGACAGAATGTCGTTCGGCCATTTAATCTTCAAATCGGGTACATTATAAGGCGCCAAGGCTGTATATATCGCAAGGGAAACACAAATATTTATCCTAAATTGTTCTTCCACGCTAACCCTGTTAAATTTCTTCAAAACACTAAAGGTCAGATTATTACCGGGCTCAGACAACCAACTCGTCCCCATTTGCCCTCGACCTTTCATCTGAGTATCGGCAACAACTACCGTGAAATCTTCCAAATCAACACCTTGTATTAGGCTCTTCAAATACGCATTTGTAGAGTCCGTGGCACTAAGTTTGATTAACTGCATTTACAATTGTTTAGTTTATTCTATAATGTATTGTTAAAAACAATAGCTAAAAAAACAAATTTATAATAACTTTGTAAAAATTAAATTTTTTGGATGCAGAAAAGGAAAAGTAGCGCAGATGAATTAATTGCTTTAATTATAAGTGGGATAGAAGAAGTTAAAGGGCACGATATAAAATTACTAGATCTTAGAGATATTGAGAACACAGTTTGTGACTACTTTATTATTTGTAATGGTACTTCGAACACCCACGTAAATGCCATAGTAGGCTCAATTCAAAAAACTGTAAGCAAAGCTATAAAAGACAAACCTTGGCACGTTGAAGGTTCTGAAAATGCCGAATGGGTATTAATGGACTATGTTAACGTAGTAACGCATGTCTTTCAAAAACAGGTGAGGGAATTTTATGATATAGAAGGTCTTTGGGGCGACGCCAAAGTAACTTCAGTTGAAAGCAGCTTCAATCAGTAAAAAAAAATAATGGCAAAAGAAAATAATACAAGTCCTAAAAAACCAAAATTCAATACTTGGTGGATATACGGAATTATAGCAGTAATGTTAATCGGGTTTCAATTTTTCGGTAGTGGAAATTTTGCAAACACCAAAAAAGCAAGTACTTCAGAATTACAGGAATATCTGAGAAATGGGGACATCAATAAAATATTGATCATCACCAACACCAGACAAGCAAAAATATTCCTTACCGAGGAAGCTTTAAGTAAAGAAGTGCACAAAGATGTCTCTGATCAAGCATTTTCACTTAGTGCTACTGCAAACCCACAATATATAGTAAATTATGGGGATCAGCAGAATTTTGAAAAAGCGATCGACGAGATTAAAACCGAGAATAATCTAGAAACCGAAGTTACCTTCGGCCAAGAATCTAGCGTATTCACGGATCTTATATTAACCCTGCTCCCATTTGTTCTGATCATCGGTATCTGGATTTACCTAATGAGGCGTATGTCTGGCGGTGCCGGAGGTGGTGCAGGTGGACAGATATTCAATATAGGGAAATCCAAGGCAAAACTTTTTGACGAAAAAACGGATACAAGAACTTCCTTTAAGGATGTTGCCGGTCTTGAAGGCGCCAAGGAAGAAGTGGAAGAGATTGTAGAGTTCCTAAGAAATCCCGATAAATACACCTCTTTAGGAGGGAAAATTCCAAAAGGAGCCCTCTTAGTAGGACCTCCAGGAACAGGTAAAACATTATTGGCCAAGGCCGTTGCCGGTGAGGCCAAAGTTCCATTTTTCTCGCTTTCTGGTTCAGACTTCGTAGAAATGTTTGTAGGAGTAGGTGCTTCTAGGGTTAGGGACCTATTTAAACAGGCTAAAGAGAAATCTCCCGCCATTATATTTATCGATGAAATAGACGCCATTGGTAGGGCAAGGGGAAAAAACAACTTTACCGGATCCAATGATGAAAGGGAAAACACCCTTAATCAATTATTGACGGAAATGGATGGTTTTGGCACCAACACCAACGTAATTGTTTTAGCTGCTACCAACCGTGCAGACGTATTGGACAAGGCCTTAATGAGGGCTGGTCGTTTTGACAGACAGATTTATGTAGATCTTCCAGACATTAGGGAGCGAAAGGAAATATTTGAAGTACACCTTAGGCCTATAAAAACAGCTGAAACTCTGGATATTGATTTTCTTGCCAAGCAAACACCTGGCTTTTCTGGTGCAGATATTGCCAATGTATGTAACGAAGCAGCCTTGATAGCAGCAAGAAAAGAGAAAAAAGCAGTTACCAAGCAAGACTTTTTGGATGCTGTAGACAGAATAGTGGGCGGACTAGAGAAGAAGAACAAAATTATTACGCCGAGGGAAAAAGAAACCATTGCCTACCATGAAGCAGGACATGCTACGGTTAGCTGGATGCTAGAACACGCGGCACCCTTGGTAAAGGTTACCATAGTTCCAAGGGGACAATCCTTAGGAGCTGCTTGGTACTTGCCAGAAGAGCGATTGATAGTTAGACCGGAGCAAATGAAGGATGAAATGTGCGCCGCCTTAGGAGGTAGAGCCGCAGAAAAAGTAATATTCGATCAAATATCCACCGGAGCGCTGAGTGATCTAGAGAAGGTTACCAAACAAGCTAGGGCCATGATTACTGTGTACGGACTGAATGATAAGATTGGGAATTTGACCTATTACGATTCATCAGGGCAAAATGAATATGGCTTTACCAAACCGTATAGCGAACAGACTGCCCATACTATAGATTCAGAAATTTCAAAACTTATAGAAGAACAATATCAACGGGCAATTGAACTTTTATCCCACAACAAGGATAAACTTAAAGAATTAGCTGATCGTTTATTGGAAAAAGAGGTTATATTTAAGGACGATTTAGAAAAGATTTTTGGAAAGCGACTTTTTGAAAAAGATCAATTGATGGCGGCCGAAGAAGAAGCAGAAAAGGAAGCAGAAAAGGAAGCAGCAATAAAAGAGGCTGCAGAAAAAGAAGCAACAGAAAAAGAAGCAACTGAAAAAGAAGCCAAGACAATTGAAAGCAAAAGTGAACCGCAGACTGAAAAATAAATCCTTAATTATTTCGTTGTTCTTAGATTTGACAGCTGAAGAAGCGTATATATTTTAATGGGATTGTTTGATAAGATTTTTGGGGGAGGTAAAAAAAAAGTTTCTAAAGAAATAGTGGAGACTAGGGGGCAACATATGCCCGACCTGAAAATCCCAGCGGATGAAATGTTTACCATTAATTTTAAACGTAATGGGGGCAAATTCCTGTACTGTGATTCCATTGAGGAGGTCTATAGTAACTTAGACAAAATCATCATTGAAAATCAATGGCAGGACCAGACATTTTTTTCCATGGACAAACGCTTGGAGGATAAATTCTCCAAGCAAGACGTAAGTTTTACGGATCAGCCCAGCATGAGTCAGATCTTTTTCACCACCTGCGAACATCTAATTGCTCAAAATGGCTCTATTCTAGTTTGTTCCAATCAATTAAATGAAAGAAAATTGCACGAACTCCCCTCAAACTTAATTGTCTTTGCAACTACGAGTCAATTAGTAGAATCTATTGGGGAGGGACTAAAAACGATTAAGAAGAAGTATAAAAACCATATTCCCGCCAACATCACCACCATAAAACATTTCTTGCCCACCGACGAAAACTCCAATGATTTCTTAACTTACGGAAGTAGTTCTAAAAATCTTTATCTTTTACTTCTGGAAGACTTGTAGCATGAGAGAAATTTTAAGGCGTTTACTAACAGGGGTAGTATTTGTAGTTTTATTGCTTTCGGCTATTTTCCTAAGCTCTGATGCCTTCGACTTTCTGTTTATGATCTTCGGCTTAATATGCCTTTATGAGTACAAACGCATGGTGAAGCTTAGAGGATATTACGTCTTCCTAGCCTATTTGGGATTGTGGTGGGCCTATATTTATCTTGTCCAAGACAAGATTCTCATTAATATTTTGATGTTCGCAACAATAACGGTTAATTTCGCACTGTTATTTTATTTGTTTTCAGGAAAGGAAAAATTATTCAACAACCTTCAGAAATTCCTAATCGGATTATTTTATATAGGGGGTGGATGTATTTTCCTTACCATGATTCCGTATAAAGACAATGAATTTGCGCAATTTTTAATCATGGGCATATTCATCCTAATTTGGGTGAACGATTCCTTTGCCTATTTAGTCGGAAAAAGTATAGGTAGAACAAAGTTATTCCCATCTGTTTCTCCTAAAAAAACAGTGGAAGGAACAATGGGAGGTTATGTATTTACATTGATTGCTGCCTATTTCATGTCCAAATACGAAACCAATATTTCACTTATGCAATGGTTAATCCTTGCTTCGGTTATCGTATTGGCGGGAAGTTTGGGAGATCTTATTGAATCAAAATTCAAAAGAGCAGCTGGAGTAAAAGATAGTGGGGCCATTTTACCTGGCCATGGAGGAATGTTAGATCGATTGGATAGTTTAGTATTTGCCGCACCGTTTGCATATTTAACTTTAATAATATTTAAAAATGTTTCATAAAGAAGGTCAGAGAATTATTATCACTGCATTTATCCTTGTTTGTTCGGTGGTAATGTTAGCCCATTATTTTATTGGCACCCCATGGTTAAAACTGAGCCTACAAATTGTCGCCTTAGTTATTCTTATCCTAATCCTTCAATTTTTCAGAAATCCAACCCGTAAGGTGATCAAGAATTTTGACGATATCTTGGCGCCTGTAGATGGAAAAGTAGTAGTCATCGAAGAGGTAGAGGAAACAGAGTATTTTAAGGACAGACGCATACAGGTCTCCATATTTATGTCCCCTATTAATGTACATGTAACTAGGTACCCGTCATCTGGTGTCATTAAATTCTCCAAATACCACCCTGGAAAATATTTGGTAGCCTGGCATCCCAAATCTAGCGAGGAAAATGAAAGAACTACGATTGTGGTCAACACCCCAAAGTTTGGAGATATCCTTTATCGTCAAATAGCCGGTGCCGCCGCCCGTAGAATTGTAAATTACGCGGAAGTTGGAGAAAGTGTTCAACAAGGAGATGATGCCGGATTTATAAAATTTGGCTCAAGAGTAGATTTGTTCTTACCTTTGGACAGTGTCATTTGTGTTAAACTTCACCAAAAGGTAATTGGCGCCAAAACATGTATAGCAACCACAAAGGTTGAAAAAGACCATGAAGACTAATCAACTACATAAGGATTTCATAGAGGCAGTCAACTTTGTAAATGATTATACAAATCCATTGCCGGCAGATATATTGTTGAAGTTATATGCCTATTTTAAAATTGCCAACCGCAATTTTAGCCACCCAGGTAGCAGAACCCCATTGATTAACGCATTTAAGGCCAACGCGCTTATACAGGCCAAAAATGTAAATATTGAGGAGGCTATGGAAAAATATATCGCACTAGTAAATAAAGAAATAAGAAATCCCCACAAATAAGGCTATTTTCCTCGGAAAATTAATGGCTTAGAATTTGGTGATCCTCAACGGTAATCCCAATCCAACACGGAAACAAGCTTTGGACAACTAGCGGCGATCCTTAGCTCACCAAATCATATCTCTTATTCCGTGGCTCCAAGAAGGTGAAATATACCCCACCGAATATAGTCAACAAGAAATAAGCCGTTACCCACATATTGGCGCTGGGCAAAAAGTTATGCAACCCAAACCAATCTCCATAGAATAGTATCCAAAAAATACCCACCAATCCCCTACCTAACTCTATCCAAACCGCATACTTCTTTCTATCCATTAGGGTAGTATAGCCATAAATACCCGCAAAAATAAATCCGCTGAGCAACAATAGGCCATCAAAACCAATTCCTTCATAGTTGTAAAACATAAACATCATTAGCAGTAAACTAATGACCATCTGCAGAATAGCATATAGTTTAAGCCCTGTTGTAGCTTCTGGCTCATAGCGTTCAAAATGATAAACATCATTAATAATTTCTATAGGATATTTATCTTTAACATCTAGAGGCCTCCATCCGGTGGGCATAAACCAGATTCGGAGTTTATCCCAATAATTTTGAGTATACCAAGCGTCTTTAAGGAGCCGCCAAAAATGCTGAAAATTTATAAGGATGGGATTCCAAGTAGCCGCAGGCTTCAACACTCCATACTGCGGGGGTACCTCATCCAATTCCTCCTGAAAGGTACCGAACATTCTATCCCAAACACAAAGCACCTGGCCTAAGTTTTTATCTATATACTCAGGATTAATTGCATGGTGAACCCTATGTTGGGACGGGGTAACCAACACATACTCCAACCACCCCATTTTTTTGATGTGCCTCGTGTGGTACCAAAATTGTGCGAACAAATGTATTGGGGCCAATACGGCAATGACAACGTGGGGAACACCAAGAACGGCAGCTGGGATAAGTAGTAAGGAGAAATATCCAATTAAGTTGGAGATAGGCTGTCTAAGGGCACAGGCTAGGTTAAATTCTTCACTACTGTGGTGAATTACGTGCTGGTTCCAAAAGATATTAACCTTATGGCTCAACCTATGGTTCCAGTATCCCGCAAAATCGATCACCACAAATGCGACCAACCAAACCAACCAGTTTGCCTTTATATCCATTAATGCCAAATGCGTTAACAAAAAAGGATAGGAAACTACAATTAGGGCAAGGCCCAAGGTATCTTTTATAATATTGGTAAGGCCAGAACTGATGCTAGAAACCGTATCCATTACTTTGTGCATTTGCTTTTTCACATAAAACCCATAGGATATTTCTATAGCTAGAAGCATCACAAAAAAAGGAATGGCGTACAACAGCGCCGATGCGTAGGTTTCCATAGAATAAAGATCATTAATCCTATCAAATATAATGAAAATCCTCAGTTCTTAAGGTATCGTCACTAGCCCAATCAGCACGCTAAAGCACAATGCTCCCCGTCTTGCACCATGTCATTAAGTAAAGCTCATAAACCAAGTCTTGCAGTAGCATCTACCAATCTATGGGCATATAATCTTTTAAAAACTTCCCACACCAATGTTTGCCCGTGTTGATCCCATCGATCAATGGATCCAACACCCTTGCGGCTCCGTCAACAATATCCAAGGGAGGCTGAAAATCATGAACCTCAACTTTCTTTTTAGATAATTCTACGGGGTCTTCATCTGTTACCCATCCTGTATCAACTGCGTTCATATAAACGCCATCTTTGGCAAAATCCAGAGCGGAAGTATGTGTCATCATATTAAGCGCAGCCTTCGCCATATTGGTATGTGGGTGTCGATCTTCTTTAAAAAAACGATGGAATTTACCTTCCATGGCAGATACGTTAATGATATGTTTTTTACCTGTATTTTCTTGGCGCATCAATCTGGAAAGTCGGTTGCAGAGCACAAAGGGCGCAATGGCATTTACCAGTTGCACCTCTATCATTTCCGGAGTTTCTATCTCCCCTAATTTTAAGCGCCAGCTGTTGGTCTTGCGCAAGTCTACCTGCTGTAGATCTGCATCCAATTCCCCTTCGGGAAAGACTTCCTTTGTGGAAAGCGAACTATCAAAGCTATAGGGAATCTGGGAAAGTTTTGCCGAAGCTCTTATTCCAATACCAGGTTCTGGTGCGTGCCAATTAACTGGTAAAGCATTGTTTTGGGTGCCGGCTGTCCCCTGTGTCAGGGAATTAAGCTCCTGTAAACAATAATTATGATCTGCCAATACCTCCTTTGCTAGAGGTGGTAATGCTTGGTATGGGATTTCCTCATTTTTCATCAGGTGCTGATAAAATCCGGCTGGCCTTCTTACGGTTTGAGCAGCATTATTGATGAGGATATCTAACCTAGAATACTGTTGTTCAATAAAATTACAGAAAATCTCTACACTGGGAATATGTCTTAGATCCAGCCCGTGAATTTTTAATCGATGTCCCCAGTCATGAAAATCCTCTTCTCTAGAAAAACGCAGTGCTGAATCTACCGGGAAACGTGTAGTTGCCACTACTGTGGCACCTGCTCGCAAAAGAATAAGAGTAATATGATATCCTATTTTCAATCTAGATCCCGTCACTATAGCTACCTGCCCAGTAAGATCTGCTGATTGAAAACGTTTCGCATAATTAAAATCGGCGCAGTCCGGACACATGGCATCGTAAAAATGGTGAAGTTTGGTGTAGACCGCTTTACACACATAACAATTTCTAGGCGACTCCAATTCCATCTCCTCCAGGGATTTTTGAACGGGGGCATTCAACAATTTTGGCGCCACAAAAACAGAAGCTTCTCGCGCACTTCTAATACCCGTTTCTTTTCGGGCATGCTTGTCGCGCTCTATCATCTTTCGTTTGGCCGCCTTAGCTGCGTCTTTCTTACGTTGCTTGAATTGTTGTTTACTAGGCCTTGAAAGTTGTCCTGCGGCCTTTAATAAGGCTATGCGTTTCTCCTCGGGAAGTTCAAAAATAGTATGCCCTGTTTCCACCAGTTTATGTAAGGTGGCAATACAATTGTCTATTTCTATCAAACTGACTGTATCTTCCTTTTTTTCGATAATCCCAATGGATTGTCCACTTCCCATAACACCAATATTTTACATCAATTAAAACGGTGCAAATGTACATCTAAAAATAGATTCGGCAACTGGATTGGAACGATCGTAAAAGAAACATGAATAAAAAAAGCAAATTGAGGGACAACAGCACTTTTATAACTCGGCATACGCTGCACCTAAATACCGAGGCGAGGAATCTAGTAAAACCAAAAAGCCCTGTTAGGTTAAAAACATAACAGGGCTAAAACTAGATTGTATTACTCCCTTATAAAAAGGGAGCTAAAATAAGAGCGTAATTTTAATTAAAAGGTCCCACCATAATATGTGCCCTATGGGTACCTGGATCCATCAACCAAGGCATTCCAGGAGCATGTGGTTTATCTGGCAAGCCAGTAGACTCTGTAGTTGCAAACGGGGTGTATATAACATACCTATACTTTCCATTGTTCAAATCTCCAGTTTTTGGATCATAATCTTCAGATTTCCCATAATACACGTACAGCATACTAGGCTCTCCAGGCATTTTTAATTCTCCCGAGGCAACTTCGTTGGCCCGAATTTCTCTAATTTCATCAACTGATTTCCCTTGGGAAGACAGCTCACGTCCACGTGCCATAAACGGATCTAACTGGACATAATAACACGATACATTTATCCCGTCCTTTTCAGGATTATCCGCAATACAGACCAAATTATTGGTTCCTTTGCGCAAAACGATCAACTCTCCCGAAGCACCGTAACCATAGACCATAGCGCCCTCCTTATCTTCATCCGCCAAAGGCAACAGGGCCGTTTTTATCTGAATATCACTTGGGAGAACTTCTGTTTTTGATTTTTGTGCCATCATGGGTACAGCCAATAGCAGCAAACAATTTAATAGTAACGTTTTCATATTTTCATTTTTTACTTAAAATCCTTTATTTTCCAAAGATAACCTCAACTAAAATACAATATAGGCTACTTACAATGATTTAAGTGCCCAATAGATTTAACTTAGTACACAAGTTTAAAATAAACTAGGTATCCGTGTTTTCTCTAAAGATAAAAATATTAGGATAACCCCTCAAATAATTGCGACTTATTTACCGTTAATTAAGTATATTAATTTAAATTGGTATGTTATACATTTACCAAACTAATTTTAACCAATTACACTGATGACGGCACGTGAATTTTTAATCCAATTGAAAAATGACCCCGAGGGAATTTCCTTCGGCGATACCATTCAACTAATAGATACCTCTTACCATTTTGAGCCTACCGCTTTTAAAAATGGGCCCCTTTCCAATGAACCGGGACAGAACACGGGATCCTGCAAAGTGTTTTCCTTTGCACTACATCACAAATTGAGCAAAGAGGAGACTTTGGCTTGTTTTGGAAGTTATTACCGCAATGATGTTCTAAAGAACCCTACTGGCGATGACCATCAGAACATTCGTAACTTTATGAAAACCGGATGGGAGGGAATAGTCTTTGACAAAGAGGCGTTGAACATAAAGTAAGAACTGTACCTTTTAAGGTGCCCAACTACACCTATAATGATTTCCGTATTCCGATAAACAAAAAGATAAATACAGAGAAGAAAATAAAAAAAGGAATTATAGCGTTCGCCCAACCGACTACCAGCATAATGCTGATGACCAACAACTGAAAACCAAGGCCAAAGGTAGACACTGCAGTCATTAACCAACTAGGAAGTCGACCTTTAACTGATGCGCTACGATCCAGGTAATAAATAATTCGGTCAAACCCCCCATATAACACTTTATAGCATCCAAAAAGCAAATCTACATCTCTTTGGCGCTCTCCCGCCATGGCTATTGGCTTCCCAGTTTCAAATATTCTACTGGTAGTATCTCCATTGTGTCTATTTCTTAATATTACATAGTAATAATTATACAAGGTGCCCTGCAATTGCATTCCAAAAAATGCCAGCATTGTCCAGATAATACTAGTATCTGTAATGTGTCCTAACACGATAAAAATCATGAAATTCAATACGATATCGGCTATAGAATCAGAATATCGCCCCGTATAGGAAGGAGTTTGTTTTACTCTTGCCAATTCACCGTCGGCGGCATCCAAAGTCGATTTTAATATCAAAAAAAAAGTAGCTGCCAAATAATACCCTTTCAGGATACAACCTATCGCTAATAAACCGGAGACAATAAATAAGAACGTAACATGAAGCGGAGTAATAGTGGTATCCTTAAGTCGGACAGCAATTATCCTAGCTACTGGTCTACCGTAATCCGAAAGATCTAAAAACGCATAACTGTGTGGTATTTTTGACATTCTGGATGTATAGGTGGAAATTAATATGTTGAATTCTGTTAAAAACTAATTGGAGCAGACTATCCACAAGCAAGCCACCGAAAAACCTCACTCTAAAAAATAAGAACAAATAGCCTAGCCTTCCAATATGGCCAATTGTTGCAGTATATCATCGTGACTTACGGGATATGGAATTTCTTCTACTATTGTTTGATATACGGCATCGAACAAATGCAAGTAGGACGATGTTATAGGCGCTGTCTCCTCCATCTGCTTTTCTCCTTTTTCATCCAAGGTATAAAGCACCCCATTTTTATCGGCCTCCTCTACCCCAAAACTGGGATGGTCTGGTGCCAAACCATCCAATAACTGAGTTTCCTGAATATCCGTTCGCTGTTTAAAATAAGATCCCTTTGTCCCGTGCAAAACAAAGGAGGCTTGTGGCTGCACAACCAACATACTCATGGTAACAAACACTTGAAAACCTTCAGGATACAACAAATGGATATGAGCATAATCATCCACCTGGGTATTGGGACGAAATTGCCCCGTATTTTTCTTCCATTCTTTTGGATATCCAAAGAGTGCTATAACGGCATCCAACAGATGCGGCCCAAGATCATAAAGAAGGCCACTACCAGGCACTGGCGTCTCCTTAGCAACTTTTGGCCCAATGTGGTGTCTATATCTATCGTACCTAAGATGAGCCTCCACAAGGGATCCCAGCTTGCCCGATTCCAACACTTGTTTTACAGAAAGGAAATCACTATCGTACCGCCTATTTTGATAGGGAAGTATATGTCTTCCCTTTTCCTGAGCAACTTCGAACAGCTCTTTGGCTTCAGCGGTAGTGACACAGAATGGTTTTTCCACCAAGACGTGTTTATTGGCCTTTAGGGCCATTAACGCAAAATTGAAGTGGGTAAAATTAGGTGTATTTACTACTACCAATTCTATTTCCGAATCTGCCAAAAGTGCCTCTATGCTATCGTAACTTTTTATATGTGGATAAATTTCCTTTGCCTTTTTAGTAGACCTTTCTACCACGGCCATCAGTTGAAAACCTGAATGCACCTCTAAAAATGGGGCCTGAAAGAGCTTTCCCGACATACCAAAGGATAAAATCCCTGTTTTTATGGTCTTTTTTGTCATCATAAAAGATTTTTAATTCCCATCCAAGATACCTTGGCAAGGGGTATTAACTACAGCCTTCCTTTGGCAATGCCTTTACAACTCCTCGAAAAGGAATTAAAAAATTCATTCCACGTATTACATTAAATGGAGCTTAGCTCTCCTACTTTAAACTCGCTAAACTTTTTTCCAAAGTTTCAATTTTGGCAACGGCATCGGCCTCCTTCTTACGTTCCACCGAAATTACCTGTTCTGGCGCGTTCGTAACGAACCTTTCGTTGGAAAGTTTCTTTTGCACGGAAACCAAAAAGCCTTTTGTATATTTTAACTCTTCTTGTAATTTAACAATTTCGGCCTCGATATCTATAGTCCCGGACATAGGGATAAAATATTCATTGGATCTCACCCTAAAAGCGAGGGCACCTTCAACGGAAGAATCCACATATGAAATTTGGGACACATTGGTAAGCTTTGCAATTATCACATCCCAATCCTTGGAAATCTCCCCTTCGTTCAACACGGAGAGTTCCAAAGTTTCCTTCATAGCGATATTCTTTTCCTTACGGATGGTACGGATTCCAGAAACTACCTCAGCAGCAAAATCGAACCCAGTTATCAACTCCTCGTCTACGGGGAGTATTTCTGGCCATTTCGCAATTACTAGGGCTTCCTCTGGGCTTCGTTCTGCAATATGTTGCCAGACCTCTTCTGTAAGAAAGGGCATAAATGGGTGCAATAGTTTTAGGTTTTCCTCAAAGATTTGAATTACCGCATCAAAGGTAGTTTTGTCTATTGGTTGCTGATAAGCTGGCTTAATGATTTCTAATAACCAAGAACTATAATCGTCCCACACCAATTTATAAATAGCCATTAAGGCATCTGAAATACGATATTTACTAAAGTGATCCTCAATTTCCACTAAGGTTTTATTGAATTTAGCGGTATACCAGGCAATTCCCAGCTTAGAGGCTTCGGGTTGTGGCAAATTGGCCACTTCCCAACCTTTTACCAATCGGAAGCCGTTCCAAATCTTATTGGCAAAGTTTTTCCCTTGTTGGCATAGCGCCTCATCGAACATTAAATCATTTCCTGCAGCCGAACTCAACAAAAGTCCCACGCGTACCCCATCGGCACCATAATCTTTTATCAACTCGAGGGCATCGGGTGAATTCCCTAGAGATTTGGACATTTTACGCCGTTGTTTATCCCGTACCAAACCGGTAAGGTATACGTTTTGGAACGGTTTTTCATCTCTATATTCATATCCTGAAACAATCATTCTGGCCACCCAGAAAAATAGAATATCGGGTCCAGTTACCAGATCATTAGTAGGGTAATAATAGTTGATCTCCTCATTTTCAGGCTCTAAGATGCCATTAAATACACTTATAGGCCATAACCAAGAAGAGAACCATGTATCCAATGCATCTTCATCCTGCTTCAGCACCTCTATGGATAAATCGGAGTTCCCAGATTTTTTCTTCGCTAGTTCCAGGGCAAGTTCCTTGCTCTCTGCTACAACAAAATCGTCCTGACCATCGCCAAAATAATAGGCGGGAATCTGCTGCCCCCACCATAATTGCCTGGAAATATTCCAGTCGCGAATATTTTCCATCCAATGGCGATAGGTATTCTCGAACTTTTTAGGGAACAACTTCACCTCTTCATCTTCCAATACTGCTTTTATAGCGGGCTTGGCCAACTCCTCCATCCGCAGAAACCACTGATCGGACAATCTTGGTTCTATGACTGCCTTGGTCCTTTCGGAAGTTCCAACCTTATTTAAATGACTTTCCGTTTTTACCAAAAAGCCCTTCTCTTCCAATTCCTTAGTGATAGCTTTACGCACCACAAAACGATCCTGGCCTTCGTAGTGTAGGCCATAACTATTTAAACTGGCATCTTCGTTAAAAATATCGATGGTCTCTAAATGATGCTTATCCCCTAAAGCCTTATCATTAACATCATGAGCCGGAGTTACTTTAAGACAACCCGTCCCAAATTCAACATCAACATATTCATCCTCTATAATCGGGATTATCCTATTACATATGGGGACAATCGCCTTTTTCCCTCTTAAATGTTGATAACGCTCATCATTTGGATTAATACAAATGGCGGTATCCCCCAGAATTGTTTCTGGTCTGGTAGTAGCAATGGTCAAAGTTTCCTCAGAATCCTGTATCTTATACGTTAAATAATACAGTAAACCCTGTCTTTCCTCATAGATCACTTCTTCATCGGACAAGGTAGTCTTTGCTTCTGGATCCCAGTTTACCATTCTGTACCCCCTATAAATATGGCCTTTATTGAACAAATCCACAAAAACCTTTATTACGGAAGCAGACATATTGTCATCCAAGGTGAACTTAGTACGTTCCCAATCGCAGGAACAGCCCAACTTTTTCAACTGCTCAAGGATCACTCCCCCGTATTCATGAGTCCAATCCCAGGCATGGCCTAAAAACTCTTCCCTGCTTAAATCTTTTTTCTCTATCCCCTGCTCCTTTAGTTTCGCTACCACTTTGGCTTCTGTAGCAATGGAGGCGTGGTCCGTTCCCGGTACCCAACAGGCATTTTTCCCCATAAGACGGGCCCTACGGATCAAAACATCCTGTATGGTATTATTCAGCATATGCCCCATATGTAACACCCCAGTGACGTTTGGAGGTGGTATAACTATAGTATACGGTTCCCTCTCATCGGGTTTGGAATGAAAGTATTTATGCTTGGTCCAATAGTCATACCATTGGCCCTCTACCGTTTGCGGCTCGTATTTTGAAGGAATTTCCATTGTTTGGAACAGTTTTTGTTAACCCTTACCGGGTGATTACTATTATGATTGCTTTTTTAAAGTTACTTGAGGTAGTCCTATGGTTTTTTACCTACTTAGAAATACGAAACAAAAATAAGTAACGTTATTACATAACAAAAGAATTTTGGAGGTTCATTAAAAACATTTACTTTTGAAATTCGCCCAAAAACTAAAAATGATGAAAAAATTAGTACTAGTTTTATTTATTGGTCTATTAGGATTTGGCCTAACCGCACAAGAAAATGGAGCAAAGATTAAATTTAAAACGGACACTGTAGATTACGGTGAGATAGCCAAAGGAAGTGATGGTTTACGAGTATTTGAATTTACCAATACTGGAACCGCTCCACTTATCATTAGTAAGGTGAGTTCTACATGTGGATGCACCATACCTAAAAAACCTGAGGCTCCAATTTTACCTGGAAAAACGGGAGAAATACAAGTGAAATATGACACCAATAGGGTGGGGCCCATTAGAAAGGCCATTACGGTTATTTCCAATGCCGATACTCCTACGGTAGTCTTAAAATTAAAAGGGGAAATCAAGGCCGCAGACGGCAAATAGGTAGCCCCTAAACAACTATTAAAACTTGTTCTACAGCAAAATTTGCCTGTGGAACAAGTTTTTTCATTTAAACATCTTTTTAAGCACATAGGTAACCATTACGTCATTGCCAAAGCGGGCTACCTGAACTTTTACCCGCTTGCCCTCTTTTTCATTGAGCATTTCTAAGATCTTTTGCAATTCATAATTATGGACCTTTTTTCCGTTAACGGCCAAAATAACATCTCCCTCCCTTAATCCTGCCTCCTGTCCTGGACTTCCAGCACGGATGCCGGAAACTATAATCTCGGGGACTATGCTTAATCTCGTCTTGGATTCGAACACGATTTGGACATTGCCAAAAGAATCCCCTTTATCCCTAACAACACCTCTAGAATCGGCAATACTCTCAGAGATATAGCGCATTCCATTGTGCTGCAGATTTATTCCACTCAGGTTAAAATTGAAGGGATCGTTAAACATAGCATTCTTACGAAGACGCACTGTACTATCTCTATAATTATACACGGCAGTAAACCTTTTTAGGATTTCGCCACCCAAACTTCCATTCCGCTCTCCAAAACTGGTTATGGAACTAAAATATTCCATATCGGGAAAAGCGGTTTTGGCCTCCTTCAAATGAAATTCTCCCAGTACTAGGCCCTTTATTTTGGTCCTTTTGCCATAAATACCACCATTTAGTCCCTGGCCTAAAAAATCTTGGTAACTGTTTTTCGGCACATCTAGACCTTTCTCAACGTCTTCAAACAGCCACAGGGCATCCGAACTCCCTGAATCAACCAATAATTTAACGGGAACATTTTGTTTGTCACCTATAAGCACAAAGCCTTTTAAATACGCCTTACTCTTTTCTAAATGAAGGGACAAGGTTTGTTCCTTAGCCCTTTTTTTAGGCTTGTATAATTGGGGGTCGTACAGCTTAATCACCTTTGATGAGTAATTTATAGACACTACAAAATCACGAAAAAGGTCGTACCCTATAATCCCATGCACCACTATCCCTAATCTTGGAGATAAATTAAGTTCCTTGTCCATGACCACGTACAATAATTGATTATTGTTTCTGGCCTTCCCAATTTGAAAAGTGTTATTGGAAGAACTTAAGGCCTTAATAGGATCGCCATCCCCAAGCCCTCTAATAGAAACTTCCCTAACATCGTTTATTTGAATTGAATCTTGATCTGAAAGATTAAAAAGTATGGGCTTGTTTACACCCGAATCTAATATAAAGGACAGCTTGGCCCCATTTACATCCACAGGAACAATAATAAGGTTGTTAACCAGTTTAAATTTTACCTTTTCATATTTCTCACTTTTTGGTAAGGTGTACTCTTGGGCAACTAATAAAACTGGCAAACAAAAAATAAAGAAAACGGAATGTCTGAAAAATGAGTTCATACCTCCATACTTAATTGTGCCTTCCTATTAAGTTAAGGTTTTATCAGCATCCCTCAATGTTATTTAACAATTTTATGTGGTGAAAATTATTTGAAAACCCTATTTTCCAGGAGGCAAAACCGCTCTCTTTGCGCGGAATCATCTATCGTCGCATCTGTAAATACCAAAAAATAGTGCTGCCCTCTAGGTAGGCTTCACATCCCAAAAGCGGCAATTCAGAAGTCCACCTAGCCAGGCGATTGAGCAATTATTAAGATTAAAAATAATGAGCTTCTATTGTTTTGTCCATCTCTATTTCCCATTTTTGTGAAAAATATATTCTATATGCCATCAATTTCACAGAAAGGCCTGTCCATGCCAGAGTCCCCCATAAGAAAATTAGTACCCTACGCAGAAGCAGCAAAGGAAAGGGGAATTGGGGTAATTCACCTGAACATCGGACAACCTGATATTAAAACTCCAAAAATCGCATTGGACGCAGTTAAGAACATTGATTTAGAGGTTTTGGCGTATAGCCGAACAGAAGGTTCTGAAGTCTATAGGCAAAAGATAGCTAAGTACTATGCCAAGAACGATATTGAGGTTAATGCGTCTCAAATAATAGTGACCACGGGAGGCTCTGAAGCCTTGGCATTTGCCATCAGCAGCATTGCAGACATTGGGGACGAAATTATTATTCCCGAACCGTTTTATGCCAATTACAATGGTTTTGCAACCGCCGCAGGCGTAAAGGTAGTACCAGTTGTTTCACATATAGAAAACAACTTTGCACTCCCCCCTATTGAAGAGTTCGAAAAATTAATCAGTCCTCGTACGCGTGCCATTCTTATCTGTAATCCAGGAAACCCCACTGGCTATCTATATAGTAGAGAAGAAATAAAAAAACTGGCCGACATTGTTAAAAAACACGATCTCTTTTTGGTTGCCGATGAAGTTTATCGCGAATTCACCTATGATGGTATGGAACATTATTCCGTACTTAAGGAAGCAGGATTGGAAGAACATGCCATACTGATAGACTCGGTTTCCAAAAGATATAGTATGTGCGGTGCTAGGATAGGCTACTTAGTCTCCAAAAACAAGGAAGTGATAAAAACTGCCTTAAAATTTGCTCAGGCACGCCTATCTCCCCCAACTTACGCACAGATCGCCAGCGAGGCTGCCTTAGATACCCCACAAAGTTATTTTGATGCCGTAAAAGTAGAATACGTTTCCCGCAGGGACCTGTTAATCGCCGAACTAATCAAAATAGACGGGATAAAGGTTGCCAAACCTCAAGGCGCCTTTTATTGCATTGTAGAATTACCGATCAAAAACGCGGATACTTTTGCCCAATGGTTATTGGAAAGCTTTAATGTAAACGGAGAAACTGTAATGGTAGCACCTGCAGGTGGATTTTATGCCACCGAGGGATTGGGCGTCAATCAAATACGGATTGCTTATGTCCTTGAAAAAGAAGATTTAAAGAAGGCGGTATATATTCTTGGGGAAGCTTTAAAAGCATATAAGGATTAATGACCATCGAGAAAGACACATCTCTAAAAAATTATAATACTTTCGGAATTGACGCGAAAGCAACATACTTTTCCGAGATCCAGTCTGTTGCCGACCTAACGGAGGCACTGGCTCTAAAGGGATATCCCGATTTTTTTATTCTGGGTGGTGGCAGCAATATGTTGATCACCCAGGACCTAAATTATTTTGTACTCTATATTAACATTAAGGGTATAGAAGCGGTCTGGGAAGATGAGGACCATATCTGCATTGAGGTGAATGCCGGTGAAAATTGGCACGATCTGGTACTATGGACCTTGGACCGCAATTATGGCGGCCTAGAAAACCTGTCCCTGATCCCCGGAAATTCTGGCACTGCCCCGATACAAAACATTGGCGCCTATGGCGTGGAACTAAAGGACACTTTTGTAAGTTGCAAAGCGATGGAAATAGCTACTCATAAGCTACATCAATTTAGCAAGGCCGACTGTAAATTTGGGTATAGGGAATCCTATTTTAAAAATGAAGGGAAGGGCAAATACATTATCACCTCCATCCAACTAAAGCTCACAAAAAAAAATCACCGAAAACACATTGATTACGGAGCTATTGCCTCGGAATTAAAGGACAAGGGCATTCAAGATCCCGGCATCAAAGACATCTCCAATGCCGTAGTTGCCATAAGGCAAAGTAAACTTCCAGACCCAAAGGAACTAGGTAATAGCGGAAGTTTTTTCAAAAATCCCGTATTAAAGAAAAAAGAATTTGATAAATTTATAGGCAGCAATCCGGAAGCACCTTTTTATACAATATCCGAAATGGAATTTAAAGTGCCCGCAGGTTGGCTGATAGAACAATGTGGTTTTAAGGGAAAAAGATTTGGGGATGCTGGGATTCACAAGCATCAAGCCTTAGTTTTAGTAAACTACGGTAGCGCAACAGGACATCAGATTATTGCCTTAGCCCACAATATAATGAAAGCGGTTTATGATAAATTCAACATCGCTATTACACCAGAGGTAAATATCATAAAATAACCCCCGCTTAAAAAAAACAGGGGTTAGAATCAACCAAACTAACCAAAAATAAATGCACAGGTACCAGCTGCACATTTATCCTAATAATAGTTTTAAACAACTACCTTAACAATCAATTGTATAAATTAGCGTTTTCCTATATACGAGGAAAACACCGTCTTAGATGATCTATACATCATTTTATAATCATTCCATGATATGAGTATCTTATTAGAAAATCATATTGTAGAACTTCTTTTAGAACGGGATGACAAAGCCATGTCATTACTGTACGAACACTATGGGGATACTCTGCTAGGAGTTGCCTTTAAAGTAGTAAGAAACGAAGAGTTGGCACAAGATGTACTGCAGGAAAGTTTTCTAAAAATATGGAAGAAATCGGATACTTACGATCCCAGCAAGGCTAAATTATTTACCTGGTTATTTAGGATTACTCGAAATACAGCCATTGACAAATTAAGAAGTGTAAATACCAAATCAGACAAAGAGATCCAAATGGACGTTTCGGACGTATATAAGCTAGGAACTGAAGGATTAAACCCAGAATTAATGGACATTCAGGACAATTTGGATAAAATTGATAGTAAATACCAAATAGTTTTAGATGCACTATTTTTTCAAGGAATGACCCAACAGGAGGCAAGTGATGAATTGAACATACCCCTAGGCACTATTAAATCCCGGCTAAAGATCGGACTACGGGAAATGAAAAAAATATATGGCTCAACACTTCTACTTGCCACTTTATTACATTTTATTTAAACCAAAGCATCTTGTAGATTAGATCATAGCCCCAAAAGCAGTACGCTCCACGGCATATTCAACCGAAAAGAGCTGTAAAATCCAAAGCCATGAAAGACAAAATAAAAATATTTTTAGATTCGGACCTAATAGAACAATACCTATTAGGTGCCACCTCACAAGAGGAGACATTGCAGGTAGAGCGCTATATTGCCCTCTATCCTGAAGTAAGAAAAACGTATATTGAACTTCAAGAAAACCTTGAGATCTATGCTAAAATGCACGCCGTTAAAACACCCGATGGTTTAAAGGATAAAATTTTAAACAAGGTGAAATCTGAGAACAAAGGGCTTAAAAAGTTTTATTTGTACGCCGTTGCTGCAAGTTTTACTGCCTTGATCTTTGCCGGGTCTTCCTATACCTTTTGGACTCAAAACCAAAACTTGCAGGAAGAAAATGTTATTGTCAACAATAAGATCCAAAATCTGGAAGAAAATATGCGGTTACAGTTGGAGGATGTGCGCAACCAGTTTATAGTGCTCCACAATCCAAAAACAAAACGGCTTACCGTAAAGGGGAACAACAAAGCAAAGGATCTAAAAGCGGTAGCCTATATAAATCCAGTAAAGAAACTATCCTATATCAATGTAAGTAAATTACCTAATTTACCTGAGAACCAATGTTACCAGATGTGGGCAGAGGTGAACGGGGAAATGTTAAATCTGGGTATAATACAGGAAGCCACCAATAGCGAAAAGTTAATGGCACTTCCGTACGGTGAAAATGCGATGGGATATATAACCATAGAGCCTACAGGCGGCAACAATTCCCCTACTGTAGAGAATATAGTAGCCAATATCCGATACTAGGTATTCCCAAAACTAATCCCAATCCTACTTGGAAGCTTAATAATTTCATATCTTTGCACAAACAAAATGCAAGGATATGAAATTATTATTTTTAACCATAGGCTTGTTGGCACTTGCCTTTGCAGGTATTGCATTAAAGATATGGTCCAAAAAGGATGGTAAATTTGCAGGAACCTGCGCAAGCCAAAGTCCATTTTTAAACAAAGATGGGGAAGCATGTGGTTATTGCGGAAAATTACCGACAGAACAGGACTGCAAAGAAGACAGTATTACCTCATAGAATACGTTTCTAAAACCCTTTGTTATCCCCTTATTTTGGAAAAGACCGAAGAACCGCTCCTTACCCTTATTGAAAAGGCTAAATTAGGCAACCAGATAGCCTTCAGCGCCTTGTTGAATTGTTTTTGGAACGACGTGTATGGGTTTCAATTGATTAGGACCAAGAATGAAAACGATGCCGAGGATATTACTATACAGACCTTTTCCAGGGCTTTTGACAAGATCCATACCTTTGACAGCTCCTACGAGTTTAAGACATGGTTAATCGCCATTTCTAAAAATTTACATGTAGACCTAATCCGAAAAAGCAAAAAAAACGTTCTTCAAAGTAGTGATGGCAGTAATAATGAAGCCATAAAAAAGGTGTTGGACGACGCCCCCTCCCCTGAAGACAGTCTTATTACGGAACAAAATTTAGTCGCCCTATTAGGCTATATAAAAAAACTTAAACCCCATTATCAGGAAGTTATAAATCTCAGGTATTTCCAGGAACTTACCTATGCCGAAATAGCGGAAAAAACAGGGGAGCCCATTAACAACGTAAAGGTTAAGCTTCTAAGGGCAAAAAAGCTGTTGGCAGAAATCATAAAAAATCAGAATTAGGAAGAGTGCTCTTTACCAGAAAACAGTCTTTTAAACCTACTTCATTTCGTATATTTGAACCAAAGCATATTAGCATATAATGAGCACAGAAACTATAGATAGCGTAATTCCTCCAAAAGGCAAGCCAAAATGGTTAAGAGTTAAATTACCCACAGGAAAAAAATACACCCAATTAAGGCAGTTGGTAGACAAATACAACCTTAATACTATTTGCACCTCTGGCAGTTGCCCCAATATGGGGGAATGTTGGGGAGAAGGCACCGCTACTTTCATGATTTTAGGGAATATCTGCACACGATCATGTGGGTTCTGCGGTGTAAAAACTGGCAGACCAGTGGACGTAGATTGGGAGGAACCAGAGAAAGTAGCAAGGTCTATTAAATTAATGGAGATCAAACATGCCGTGATTACCTCTGTGGATCGGGACGATTTAAAGGACATGGGATCTATCATCTGGGCAGAGACGGTTAAGGCCATTAGAAGGATGAACCCTACCACTACCCTAGAAACACTTATTCCGGATTTTCAGGGTATAGAAACCCATATAAACCGCGTGATAGCAGTTGGGCCAGAAGTTATTTCACACAATATGGAAACCGTTAAAAGGTTAACTAGAGAGGTCCGTATCCAAGCAAAATATGAGCGTAGTTTAGGAGTACTTGCCTATTTGAAGAAAAATGGGGCACAC
This sequence comes from Arenibacter antarcticus, assembly GCF_041320605.1. Lineage (NCBI taxonomy): Bacteria > Pseudomonadati > Bacteroidota > Flavobacteriia > Flavobacteriales > Flavobacteriaceae > Arenibacter > Arenibacter antarcticus. The sequence goes on along the minus strand of NZ_CP166679.1, from coordinate 2,672,795 downwards.
CGTACCAAATCTGGAATTATGTTGGGATTAGGAGAGATGGAGGACGAGGTCATCACAACCATGAAAGACCTTAGGGCCGCCGATGTGGATGTAGTTACAATAGGACAGTATCTACAGCCCTCCAAAAGACATTTACCGGTAAAGGAATTTATCTTGCCAGAGCAATTTAAGAAATATGAAGAAATTGGTTTGGAATTAGGATTTAGGCATGTAGAAAGTGGCGCATTGGTACGATCTTCGTACAAAGCCCACAAACATATCTTGTAGGTAGTCCCGACCGGTCAATTCTTTTAAAAGACGTTCTCCGTATTTGTTACGGTTAAAATGACTTACCAATTTATATGAAGCAGACAACTATTGGCATAAACGGTTTCGGCAGAATTGGTCGGACCTTATTTAGGCTTCTTGCCCAACAACCACACTTAAAGGTGGTTGCAGTAAACGATTTGGCCGATGCACCTACCTTGGCCCACTTATTAAAATACGATAGCATTCACGGGGTATTTCCCTTAGAGGTCACCCATAGTGAGAATTGTATTATAGTAAACGGCACAGAAGTGGCCCTATTAAACCATAACTCGCCAAAAGACATTCCTTGGGCCGATCATAAGGTAGATATAGTTGTGGAAGCAACTGGTAGATTTAAGGACAGCCTCATTTTAGAGCACCACCTAAAAAACGGGGCAAAAAAGGTAATCCTATCCGTACCACCTTCTGACGATGAAATTAAGATGGTAGTGTACGGGATCAACCACGAGACCTTGAATAAAACAGACCATATCATTTCTAATGCCTCTTGTACGACCAACAATGCGGCCCCGATGATAAAGGTGATCCAGGATCTCTGTGGGATAGAACAGGCGTATATCACCACCATTCATTCCTACACTAGCGACCAGAGCCTTCACGACCAACCCCACAAAGATTTAAGAAGAGCAAGAGCAGCTTCACAATCTATTATACCCACCACCACCGGTGCAGCCAAAGCCCTTACTAAAATATTCCCGGAACTTTCAAATGTGATAGGAGGCTGCGGAATTCGCGTTCCCGTCCCAAATGGATCTCTTACAGACATCACATTCAACGTAAAGAGAGCGACTAGTATAGAAGAAATTAACGATGCATTTTCGCGAATTTCGCAAAACCAACTTAAAAATATCTTATATTACACAAAAGACCCAATTGTTTCTATTGACATAAACAATAGTTCTTACTCCTGTACGTTTGACTCTTTGATGACTTCTGTTATTGGCAAAATGGTGAAAATCATAGGATGGTATGACAATGAGACCGGCTACAGTAGCAGAATTGTGGATTTAATTAATTACTTAACAGATAAAGAATACGTTTGAGGTCCTTTATATCCCATATAAAATTAAAAAAAGGCAGTATATACTACCTTTTAGCTATGATATTGGTATATAACTATGGGCAATCTCAAGAAAATACAGTTTCCGCTACAGATGTGGATGTGCTTTTTGAAAAAGCTAGGAATTATAGAAACCAAAATAAAATAGACCTAGCCCTTGAATACCTCAATGCGGCCATGGATATAGCCGCACGGGAAAAAAATAACAAGACACTTATAGATTGCTATCATCAATTTTCCATTATTTACCTAAAGTTAGATAGGGACGATACGGCAGAATTCTATTGGGACAGATCCAAATCCTTGTTAAAAGATATTTCCTACCCATATGGCAACGCCGTTCACAAATACATAGAAGCCATTATTGCTTTCCGTGGTGGAAAAAATTTCCTGGCCATTTCTATGCTGAACGAGGCCAAACAAATAAACAACGACCGAAATTTATTGAACAACATCTTGTTTATTGAAGGTAACATATTTTTAAAATTGGAGAAATTTTCAAGCGCCCAGAAAAACTTCAACTCGCTTATAGTAAATACGGATATTTATGAGCAGGCATACCTAACCACCAATTCCTACCTAAAGCTGGCGGAGCTACATTTAATTTCCACAACTTTGGAAGCAAGTATTTTAGATGCGGAGAGCGCATTAAAACTAGCAAAATCCAACGGATTTTATGCCGAAGAATTGAGGGCCTACGAAATACTTACAAATGCAAGCACCCAACTTGGCCAATATGAATCTGCTTTGACCTATAACAAGAATACCGTTAAAATAAAAGATTCTGTTTTCAATGTCGAAAAGATTATTGCCGAAAGTAAAACCGCCGACAAGATCCAGACTAATTTCATGAAGGATGAAATAGCACGACAAGAGGAAATAATCACTGAACTCAGTCAATCTAAAAGTAGATCAGAGATCACGGCAATACTAACCTCAGCTTTTTTAACCGTAATCTCTATCCTTGCAATTTCCCTTTATCGGAACAATCAAATTAAGTTGAGGACCAACGACCTGTTGCAGACCAAGAACAGTGAATTGCAAGTGGCACGCGATGCAGCGGTAAAGGCTATGGAAGCAAAGACCAACTTTCTATCTACCGTTAGCCATGAGCTTAGAACACCACTCTATGCGGTAACAGGATTAACCCACCTATTGTTGGAAGAAAATCCAAGCGCCAATCAAAAAGAGCATTTAAAATCCTTGAAATTCTCCGGAGATTATCTTTTAAATTTTATCAATGATATTTTACAGATTAATAAAATTGACGCAGAAAAACTGGAAGCGCTCAAGATCGATTTCAACCTTAAAAAAATACTTTCAGAGGTGATTTTTTCCTTACAACAAGGTGCTAAGACAAATAAAACAAAGATTGTTTTACAATATGATGATTCTATTCCGTCCCATTTATTGGGAGACCCTTTGAAATTATCACAGATATTCATCAATCTTATCGGAAATAGCATAAAATTCACTAAAAACGGCGAGGTGACCGTTATCACTAAACTGATCGAGAAAGTAAACGAAAATGTCAATATATATTGTGAAGTAAAAGATACTGGTATTGGCATCGAAAAAGAACGTCAGCAAACCATTTTTGACAGTTTTGAACAGGGATCCATTCAGATCAACAGGGAATATGGGGGTAGTGGATTGGGACTTACTATTGTTAAAAGTCTATTAAGTCTTTTTGGAAGTAAAATTGGGCTAAAAAGTGAATTGGGCATGGGGAGTTCTTTCTTCTTTAATTTGGAATTAAAAAGCAAGAGCGACCTTGTTGAGTACATTACTTACGAAACACCTGCCCAGACCTACGACTTTACCGGGTTACACCTTTTGGTGGTAGAGGATAACAAAATTAACCAGGTAATTACCAAGAAGATGTTAGACAAAAAGAAAATTACCTGTGACATTGCTAATAATGGCCTTGAAGCCGTGGCCATGGTACGTAAAACCCATTACGACGGAATCCTTATGGATATCCATATGCCCGGAATTAGCGGTGAGGAAGCGACCATAGAAATAAGAAAATTCAACAGATTGGTACCGATTATTGCACTCACCGCCATTTCATTGGATGACAGTTTGGAAAGTTTCTACGCTGCAGGTTGTAACGATGTGGTGACCAAACCTTTTAAGCCAGAAGTTTTTTACCGAAAAATAGGGGAAAATATTTTCGATATAAAGAAACCCAAAACTACGGCTTAGTCCTCCATTACACTAAGTCTCCCATAAGCACTTCCTTTCCATTGCCCAAGAACACATGCTTGATCCCTACAAAATACAACTGTTCAATTTTCCCAGACAACCGTACGAAGTCTTTCTCCGTAGTAAGGATAAGCTCCTTTTTACTGAATATATCAATCTCCTTTTTGCTGAAAAAATGATGATCCGAATACGACAAATGTTCCAACTCCAATCCGCTTTCCAGCAAATAATTCACCAAGGGTGAGGGATCGGCAATCCCAGTCACCAAGGTTATTTTTTTATTCTTCAGTTCCTCCAAGGTTAGTTGCATGGGACCTCCCTTTAGAGCGGTGTCATATTCCAAATAACTAAACAACACCTTTTGCCTACTTTTAGGCTTTAACTTTACACAAATGTCTTTTTGCTCTGCATCGGATATATTTCTTGGACATTTGGTAACAACAATTATATTGGCACGCTTGGCCTCTCCCTTACTATCACGGAGATTTCCAGTAGGCAAATACCAGTCGTCCACATATAATTGACCATAAGCGGTTAGCAAAATATAATGTTCACACCTCACTTTTCTATGTTGAAAGGCATCGTCCAACAAAATAACATCGGGAGCCACAGCATTTTCTAAGGCCACTATTCCATGTTGCCTATCCACATCAACGGCTACGGAAATTTTCGGGAATTTTGTAGAGATCTGATAAGGCTCATCCCCCAATTCCTCTACCTTAACCTGCGGCCCTGCCAATATAAATCCTTTAGATTTTCTTCCATAACCCCTACTTAAGACCGCTATCTTTTTTGAATCCATTAAATTGGAAATTAAAAATTCGATCATAGGGGTTTTCCCGGTACCGCCCACACTTAGATTGCCTACACAGATCGTCTTGGTAGCGAACGACTTGCCTCCCAATATTTTATGATCATATAGAAAGTTTCGCAAATACACAATGAATGCGTAAATCAATGATAGGGGAAAAACTAATTTTCGTAGTAGCTGCATTAGAACGAAAATATAATATTTTATCTTTGGAAGACCATAAAATTATAAAATGATTATAAAAGAAGTTTTAGACATCCTGGAAGAGCTGGCCCCTTTAGGTTACGCCGAAGATTTTGACAATGTTGGGCTTTTGGTAGGAGAAGCTAATACCCCTGTAACCGGAATCCTAGTAACCTTAGATACCTTGGAGAACGTTGTAGACGAAGCCATAAATAAAAACTGCAACTTAATAGTAAGCTTCCATCCCATTATTTTTAGTGGGCTTAAAAAGATTACGGGCGCTAACTATGTAGAGCGTGTAGTTCTAAAAGCAATACGTCACGGTATAGCGATCTACAGTATGCATACCGCTTTGGACAACAGCAACAAAGGGGTAAATGCTAAAATTTGTGAAATTTTAGAATTAAAGCAAGCGCGTATTTTGATCCCTAAACAAGGCACTATCAAAAAATTGAGCACCTATATTCCCCAAGCCAACGCAGAACAGCTCAGGGTAGCGCTTTACGCGGCCGGTGCAGGACATATTGGCAATTATAGCAATTGCAGTTTTTCCGTGGAAGGTACAGGGAGCTATAAAGCCAACCCGGATGCCAATCCCCATTTGGGAAAAATTGGTGAGACCCACTATGAGCAGGAAACCCAAATAAATATAACCTACACCAAATCGAATGAAGCCAAAATATTAGCTGCTCTTTTTAACAATCACCCCTATGAAGAGGTAGCCTATGAGATCCAAACCTTGGATAATTATAATCAACATATTGGCATGGGAATGTATGGGAATTTGGAGAAACCACTCACCGAGGAAGTTTTTTTCGACATTATTAAGGAAAAAATGAATGTAAGCTGTATTCGCCACTCTCAATTTTCAGGAAAAAAAATCAGTAAAGTTGCAGTATTGGGAGGAAGTGGCTCTTTTGCCATATCTGCCGCAAAGGCCGTAAATGCTGATGTTTTCATCACTTCTGATCTGAAATATCACCAATTTTATGAAGCTGAAGGCAAAATTCTTTTGGCAGATATTGGCCACTATGAAACTGAGCAGTTTACAAAAAATCTCATAGTTGACTATCTTACGAAAAAAATTCCTAATTTTGCAGTCTCTTTATCGGAGAGTTTAACAAATCCCATCAAGTATTTTTAAATATGGCAACAAAGACAGAAGCAACAGTAGAAGAAAAGTTAAGAGCGTTATATGATTTGCAATTAATAGATTCTAGAGTTGATGAGATTAGAAATGTAAGGGGCGAATTGCCTCTTGAAGTAGAAGATTTGGAAGATGAGGTGCTTGGCCTTAAAACAAGATTGGATAAGCTTAAGACTGATGTTGAAACCATCAACTACGAAATAACTGCCAAAAAGAACCTTATTGACGAAGCTAAAGTATTGATGAAAAAATATGCTGAGCAACAAAAAAACGTTCGTAACAGCAGGGAATTTAACTCTCTTTCGAAAGAGGTAGAGTTTCAGGAGCTAGAAATACAATTGGCTGAAAAAAACATAAAGGAATTTAAGTTACAGATAGAGCAGAAGAAACTTGTTGTATCCACTACAAAAGAACGTTTAAGCGAAAGGGATGCCCATCTAAAGCATAAGAAGAGTGAGTTGAGTGCTATTTTAGCCGAAACTGAAAAGGAAGAGAAAGCACTTTTGACGAAATCGGAAGAGTATCAAACCCAAATAGAAGAGCGTTTGGTTAAAGCATATAAGCGAATCAGAAATAATGTAAAAAACGGCTTGGCAGTAGTTCCTATCGAAAGAGGTGCTTCTGGAGGGTCTTTCTTTACTATCCCACCACAGGTTCAGGTAGAAATTGCTTCTCGCAAAAAAATTATCACCGACGAGCACAGTGGAAGAATTTTAATAGATCCTGTTTTGGCTGAAGAGCAACAGGAGAAAATGAGAAAATTGTTCTCAAAACTGTAATAGCAAAAAAATTGAGGTAACATTCAAAGGCCATCTTTAACGAGATGGCCTTTTTTTGGTTTTATAAGAAGTTTAAGGCTCGTAGAAATCTCATCAACCTACATAATACTTATAGACTTTTTGATTTGGATATAAGCTCCAATATTTTTTGCTCTACCTCTTCGCTTTCCCAGACCTCTTCTATATTGGGGGTTCTCATAATCTGCGCCATTACTTCTTCTTGGGCATCGCCATAGGCCAAGGCTTCTACATAAGATCGTTCTGAAAAAGTTACCCTAGAATATACCGGAATCCATTTCTCGGGATGTTTTTGAGAGAATCGCTTTTCTATCTTCTTTTGCAAAATAAACCTGGGATCTGCGGTCATACTGCTCATTTCCATGAAATTGCGATAACTGAGCTCGGCAATAGCATCCGCATTGGGCTTGCGTTCCGTTTGATATTCCTTGAAAATACTCAACCAGTCATCCCCGTATTGGCCTATGATCTTGTTTAGGGCATATATGTCCTCAAAGCCAGCATTCATACCCTGTCCGTAAAATGGCACAACAGCATGCGCAGAATCACCCACTAAGGCCACCTTATCCATATAGGTCCATGGATAGCATTTCATGGTTACTAAGGCAGAGGTAGGATTTTTTAAAAAGTCTGAAGACAAATCTTCTATTGCTTGGGAAACACTGGGGAAATAGCTATTAAAAAACTTTTTCACCTCCTCCTTGGTCCTTAGTTTTTCAAATGAGATATCCCCTTCAAAGGGCAGAAAAAGCGTACAGGTAAAACTACCGTCTAGGTTGGGCATAGCTATGAACATAAACTTTCCTCTAGGCCAAATATGAAAAGAATATTTATCCAATTTATGCGTACCGTCCTCATTTGCAGGTATGGTAAGCTCCTTGTATCCCACATCTATAAAATCTTGGGAATAATCAAACCTACTTCTTCGTTGCATTTTATGGCGAACCCTAGAAAAGGCACCATCACATCCAAATACAATATCGTAGGCATACTCTTCCCATCTTCCTTTTTCCGTTGCACCGGTATAAATTTTCGCCTCCACCAGATCTACGTCCCATACTTTTTCCTCAAAGCGAAAAACAGCACCTTCAGCTTCCGCTAGATCGATCATTTTTCTATTTAACACCCCACGAGATATAGACCAAATAGCTTCCTTTTCCTTGCCGTATTTTTGATAGTATTCTGGCTGCCCCACAAGGTGGATGGCACGTTTATCCATGGGGATTCCCAATTCCTTTATATGATCTTCGATCCCCACTTCCCGCAATGCCTTCCAGCCTCGGTTGCTCATCGCCAAGTTTATAGACCGGCCAGAAAATTCAACATTTCTGATATCCCGTCGTCTGTCATAAACCGTTATATGATGTCCTAATTTCCTAAGATATATTGCCAATAAAGAACCTACTAATCCAGAACCGATAATTGCAATATTTTTCGGAGTTTGTGTCATACATTTTAAATAAAGGGGAATAGTAATGGTTAAAAGAATAAAAATAGTAAAATAAAGTCAAATAGTGCCGCATTGACGACCATTAGCTGGGTTGATTACCACCCTGTAGACCGACTAAAGTGACAATTCAACCATAAATAAATTATCTGCTAGCACAATTTATCATCGCATTTACCCTGTAATCAGAAGTATAGGGTGCTTTTTTCAACAATCCTTCAATCTAAGACATCCAAAACTAATACTAGTCTCGTATATATTGTACATTCCGCTTCGGCGTCTATATATATAAAAAAGTCCTTCGCATTAAGTTTGCGAAGGACTTTTACCTTTTATAAAAAGAAAGAAAATAATTATCTGCCTTTATTCCAAAATGCCATCTACAATTCCGTAGGCAATGGACTCTTCTGCATTCAACCAAAAATCACGGTCAAAGTCTTTCATCACCTTGTCAAAATCTTGACCACAATTTTCCGCCAATATCCTAGCACTCAACTCTCTTGTCTTTATGATTTCCTTGGCCTGAATTTCAATATTTGATGCCTGTCCCCTAGCGCCTCCACTAGGCTGATGGATCATCACCTGCGCATGTGGCTGAATAAACCGTCTCCCCTTCTTTCCTACGGATAACAATATAGAACCCATAGAAGCTGCCAAACCGGAACAGATTGTAGACACAGGACTTTTCAATGATTTAATAGTGTCGTAAATCGCAAATCCTGAGGTAACATATCCGCCTGGACTATTAATATACAACTGTATTTCTTTATTGTTCTGCATATCCAAATACAACAATCGGTCAATTACATGTTTAGCAGAATCATCATCTACCATCCCCCATAAAAACACCTTTCTCTCCTCAAGTAATTTCTCGTCGATTGCTTCTTGTATCTTACCTTTTTTTGAACCCATTTTTAAATTTCTTGTTAAGTCTCAAAAATAATCAATTTATTACAAATTACAGAAGCTAAATTATCCAACCCACTCCAAACCACCTATAAAATAACGTTAAATAGTGTTTCCAAAGGAGTTGTAGGAATATTGAAGGAAGAGAAATGCCCTAATAAACGTTTTCTAGACATTCCCCCTAAATAATAATAATAATAATAATAATAAGGATTGTATCATTTTTCAGGTTTAGACACAACATAACGAATTCATCTCCATACAAGTTGCTCAAAACCTATTACCTTTGAAAAAAATAGACCATGAAATGAGCATGACCGAAAACTGCTCGCAAATACGAATGAAGATATGCGAATCGCATATGACCATTAAAAAGCAATAAATATCTCCATATGAAAAAATCAATATTAATTGCCATAAGTTTCGCATGTTTCTTCAGCTGTAAGGAGACTAAAAAAGAAACCCCCTCAGAACAACAAATAGAGTTATCCATCATGGATAAGGTGGCTAGTGCCCATGGCTTTAATAATTTTAAGAACGTAAAGGAAATGGAATTTACCTTTAACGTAGACCGAGACACTTCCCATTTTCAGCGCAGCTGGACCTGGAATACGGTTACCCACCAAGTGGAGACCTTTAGCAACGATGAAAGAATCTCATATAACCGTAAAAACCTAGACAGCACTACAACAACGATCAACTCTGGATTTATCAATGATAAGTATTGGTTATTAGCCCCTTTCAACCTTGTATGGGACAAGGACAATATTACTTATGACCATCAAATAGACATCCATGCACCAATCAGCAACACCCCTATGCAACGGCTAACCATTGTTTATGGAAGTGAAGGCGGCTATACTCCCGGAGATGCCTATGATTTTTATTTTGGATCCGATTTTATAATTAGGGAATGGGTGTACAGACGCGGGAATCAAAAGGAAGCCTCTATGAGTACTACTTGGGAAAATTACGTGGATATAAACGGATTAAAAATAGCGGAAATGCATCAAAATGAAGATGGTTCTTTTAAACTGTACTTCACCGATCTAAAAGTTACCTCTAAAACCCCATAATTAGCAGGGTGGTTACCTTCCTTTACGATGCAAGCCATACGTTGCCGCCAATACCAATGCGGAACATATCAACAAAATAGTAAAGGTGTGGTTTAGGGAGTATTCCTCTGCCACAAAACCCAATACCACAGGACCTAGTAGGAACCCGGAATATCCGGTCCCTGCTATAAACGAAACCCCTTTTGCTGAATCTATACCCTTTACCGTGCCTCCGATCCTAAAAAGTTCTGGAATAATAACGGAAAAACCTAGGCCTACTAGAGCAAACCCTGTGATGGCCATATAAATATGTGTCGTAAGCACCAAAAGGTAGCCGATCATGGAAATACCAGCCCCAAAGGCCACAATTTTAATGGGGCCAATGCTCGCACTAATACCATCGCCCAAGAATCTGCCCAAGGTCATCATAACGGAAAATGCTAAAAACCCTGTACCTATAAGTGCTTCTGGGGCCATACTAACTTCCTGTAAATACAGGCCACTCCAATCTACAATAGCGCCTTCTCCCCCCATCACCATAAAAGATACCAAACCCAAAACGAGTAAGGGCTTAAAAAGCTTAAAACTAAAGACTTCTCTCTCTATTGGAGCCGCAACAATATTCTTAAAATTTTTATAGAAAAATAGATTCACGACCAGCACAAGTAATACGGCATATAGCATGTGCAAGGCAGGATTATTGATCCATAGAATAAGAAAACTGCCCAAACCAGCGAGTACCCCGCCCAAACTAAAAAAACCGTGGGAGGCCGACATAAAGTTTTTACTATCTTCTTTTTCTATTTCAGTAACCAAGGTATTCATTGCGATATCCGTTAAACCATTACTGGCACCAAACAAAAAAAGTGCCGCCATAAGGGTATAGTAATTTGGAGCGAGCAAAGGCAATAATGCAGTTAAACAGCTAAAAAGCACCCCGTACCAGGTAGCTTTCCCCACCCCTAGCCAGTCTATGATTCGCGATGCTATTGGAAATATAATAAAGACCCCTAAAGCCATAAAAAAGATGGCCACCCCAAGATCTGCCTTGTCTATATTTAGTTTGTCCTTTACGGTAGGGATATAAATAGCCCAAGTACCAAATAAGATGTTAATACTAGCAAATACCCAAGAAGGGCCAAAATATCTTGGATTGGAAAGAATTAAACGCAATGATTTCATTAATACCTTATTGTTACTGATTATAAACTGTTGAAATGTATGAAATTTTATAGTGAATGGTAATATAAAATAAGAACAAATCGAATGTCCAATATTCACTAATTATTAGAGCATTGGATATGGACTACTAGTGAAATTTAAGCTCAGCCTGCCTTCGGTAGGCAAACTCAATCACCGACTCAGGAATTAATAGGAGGTAGAGTCACTTTCCCTAAACGGGCTCAACCGAGTTTTTCAATGCTCGATTCTCAACAATACTCAATTCTCACCTCTCAATTTCTCACATCTCAATTTCTCACATCTCATTACTCACCTCTCATTACTCTGTACTAGGTCTTCATTTAATTCCCGATTTCAATATCTGGCCGAAATGGAACATATCTACGTAGGAACAATAAAAAGGTGCGGGTGCCAAACGAATTACATTAGGTTCCCTCCAGTCAACAATAACCCCATTATCCATTAAATACTTAAACAATTCTTTCCCCTGACCGTGCAAAAGCACAGAAAGCTGACAGCCCCTTTCCTTAGGGGTAATAATTTGAAATGTGGCATTGGTTTCCTTCCCTATTTCTTGAAGTATAAATTCCAAATAGCGCACAATAGTGTCCCTTTTTTTGATCAATGCATCCATTCCCACTTCCTCAAACATTTCCAAAGAGGCCAGATAAGGTGCTAAGGAAAGTACTGGGGGATTGCTTATTTGCCATGCATCGGCATTTTCCATGGGCTGGAATTCTGGTTCCATTAAAAATCGGGTTTCTTTTTTTGTTCCCCACCAACCCTCTAGTCTAGGGATATCCTTCCTATCTAAATATTGTTCGTGTATAAAAACTCCGGAGGCATTTCCCGGGCCACTATTCATATATTTATAACTGCACCAAGCGGCAAAATCCACTCCCCACTCATGGAGATTCAGGGCTACATTACCGGCACCATGTGCCAAATCCCACCCCACCATAGCACCTTGCTCTTTGGCTACCTTTGTTATTTGTTGCATCTGAAACACCTGTCCGTTGTAATAGTTGACACCACCAATAAGGACAAGGGCTAATTCTTCACCGACCTCCTTAATTTTTTCCAGGACATCCTCTGTTCGCCAAAAATGTTCCCCTACCCTCTTTTTTAAAGTAACAATGGCATTATCGGGATCTAGGCCATGAAATTTCACCTGGCTATTCATCAAATACTGATCGGAGGGAAAAGCCTTTTCCTCACAAATTATCTTAAATCGTTTTGGGGTGGGCCTATAGAAGGATACCATTAAGAGATGAAGGTTTACGGTAAGCGTGTTCATTACCGTAACTTCTTGGGTCTTTGCACCCACCACTTTTGCCATTGGCGCCGCCAAGAGTTCGTGATAGTCCCACCAGGATTTTTTAGCATGAAAATGGCCTTCTACAGCCAGTTCCTTCCAATCGGACATTATTTCATCAATATAACTTTGCGTTCTTTTAGGCTGCAGACCCAAGGAATTTCCTGTAAAATAGATGACCTCCTTGCCGTTTACCTTCGGAAAATAAAACTCGTTGCGGTATTTAGCCAAAGGATCTACAGCATCCAATTGTTGGGCAAACTCCAGGGAATTCTGAAAAATCATATCCTATTTTTAGTTCAAAAATACAATTTACCAAGGCATTCCGTTTATACTTAGGCAAACTATCCCATATTTTTCCTTAACCTACGTTCACCCTCATTTCTACTATATGCTTTTTAAACCCTACTTTTTGGTAGGCTCTTATGGCTGGCGCATTATCATTGTACACTGTAAGTCTTACTTCAGTAATTCCCTTGGATTTTGACCATTCCAACAAAGCCTCTACAATAGCTTTGTTTACTCCTTTCCCACGATATTCAGCATCGGTATACATAAACCCTAAATACGTAAACTTCTTATGGTCTAAATACGGTTTAGCATCTCGTATAAGCCCATATCCCGACCCCACCACTCTGGAGTTGAACTCTGCCAACAGAACTAAGGCAGTATCTGCTAGGATCAGTTCCTGTAGGTCGTAATAGCTAATAGGATCCCTTTCCAAGGTTTCATCAAACGGTCTTTCCGCTCCAATTATTTCCTGTTCAAAATTTTTCAATATTCTTAAATCGGCCAAGGTGGCCGTTCTTACCGTAAATTGTCCCATGATCCTTATATTTGGAGTCATAAATATACAACCTAAAACGCATGCATTTTTTATCGACAATTTTGGAACAATATATTACGGACCATTCTCAATCGGAACCGGAAATACTTCAAAAACTTACTAGAGAAACCCATTTAAAGGTAATCCAGCCCAGAATGATTACAGGGCACTTTCAGGGTCGTGTGCTTAGCCTATTGTCTAAAATAAAGGCTCCAAAAAACATCTTAGAAATCGGCACTTATACCGGGTATTCTGCAATTTGCCTAGCCGAAGGTCTTACAAGTGACGGATCGCTGCATACCATTGACATCAATGAGGAATTAAACGGTATGCAACGCCGGTTTTTTCAGGAAAGCGGTTATGGTGACCAAATTTTTCAGCATACTGGAGATGCATTAAAAATAATTCCGACGCTAGATATGGTATTCGATTTAATCTTTATTGATGCGGAGAAGGTTAGCTACGACCTTTATTTTGAGGCTTGTATTAAAAAATGCCGACCTGGAAGCATTATTTTATCTGATAATGTGTTGTGGTCTGGGAAGGTAGTGGCACCTTTAATCGCCAAGGATAAGGCTACAAAGACCCTAATAGATTACAACAGAAAATTAAAGGAAGACCCAAGAGTAGAAACTGTACTCCTTCCCGTTAGGGACGGACTCACCCTAAGTAGGGTAGTTTGATGAATGTTGGAAATAAGATTTTAGATGGGAGACGTGAAAAAAGAATTACTGAAGCTTGAAGACCAGTTACTCCGAAACAACAAATTTTCTTTGGTAGATTCGATAAAAGAGGATGGCAAAAAAGACACCTACAGCGGCACCCACTATGAGGTCTATGGGATAATGCACACCCAGATAAATCCTGCTCACGGCAAAGGTAATTGGCCAAATAAAGAACAACCAACTCCACTTAAACCGATGTCTAAGGAAAAGGAATACTGAAGTAGTGATACTAAAGGAACTGGAGGCATGACCGGAAAAGAAACTGTATCCGGTAGGACTTTTTAATATTCTGATTAAGGTATTTATTTCTTCTGTGTTATTGGGCCGTAAGCGAGCCACAATCTCTTTGGTAATACCAGTAAGCATGGCTACAACCGCTAGTGTAAGTATTACGGTCCCTATTACCCAAAGGGCTTCCTTTTTGGTATATTCTTTAAAAACAAGATAGATAAATAGTAGAAATAGTGGGATCCAAGTAGAAAAATTGGTCGCTATAGACCAAAAAACATCATAATCCTCAAGGCCCAGGCTATTTAGGTAAATAAAAGCATCCCGGTCCCATTGTAATAGCTTCTCGAGCATATTACTTTCTTTTGATAACGCCAGTTACCTCTTTTACATTCTCCTTAACCTTGTTGATCTCCCCTTTAATATCATCGGCGATACTGGTATCTATACCCTGCTTATCAGCGCTTTTCTGAATTTCTTGTTTAATATCCTCTGTGGCATCCTTCAACTGACGCATTCCCTTACCCAATCCTTTGGCTATTCCAGGAATTTTATCCGCACCAAAAACCATTACCACGATAAACATGATAAAGAATATTTCGGCGCCGCTAATAAATAGAATTATTGTGCTAAACATAAGACAAATATAATGAGAAGTTTTTCAGCTACATAAAAAATATGGTTAACTTTTTTTCACCCCCACAGACGCGTGAATACGGGATTAAAAGTTGGATAAAGACTATTATACTCGATTTCTCAAATACAAAAAACAATCCCTATCAATTTCCAAGCAACAAATCTACCTTGATTAAAGGGAGATTTGATGCTTGGAAACTATTTATTTTCCATCTATTTTTTCCTTAAACATATCAAAGTCGGATTTTGTTTCTTTGATGGGCCATGAATTATTGGTCACATCAATATCTGCGGTCTCCGCCTTTGGATCTACGACAATACCAGTCAATTCTTTTTCAGATGCAATTACACGACTCACTTCTTGATCGTTCATCCTCCAAATTTCAGCGGGGTAGGTAATATTCTCCTGAGACCCATCAGCATAAGTGTATTCTACGATCAATGGCATAGGTATTCCCCCCGGTTTTTCAAAAGTAACCTCATAGAAATATTTAGGCTCTTTTACTTTGGCGCGTTCCTCTGCAGTAAGGTTGTCCATCATATATTCCTGTAACGATTGAGAGTTTTCCGAAGCCGATTTCCCTATCAAATTGGGATCGTGATCCTCACTGCCCTCTTCGGCTAAAAACACCAAGGGTCGCAAGTCTTCCAATTTAATATTCCTCGCTGCCATATATTCCTTCATTTTCTTGGTAGGCTTATCGGATACAAAGTATTTTTTAACCTCTTTGACCCCTATATCCACATAATCTGTAGTATAGAACCAGGCCCTCCAGAACCAATCCAAGTCTACTGCGGAAGCGTCTTCCATTGTTCTGAAAAAATCTTCTGGGGATGGATGTTTAAACATCCAACGTTTTGCATAGGTTTTAAATGCATGGTCAAACAGCTCCCTGCCCATTACAGTTTCTCTAAGAATATTTAAGGCCGTCGCAGGTTTTCCATACGCATTGTTCCCCAATTGATACACATTTTCCGGATTGGACATGATAGGCGAAATGGTACTTTGATCCCCTGCCATATAATGTACTATTTTGGAGGGTTCTCCCCTACCGGAAGGATATTTGCTATTTGGGGCAATAGCCTCTGGATAGGCTTCACCAAACTCCTGCTCTGCCACATATTGTAAAAATGTATCCAGACCTTCATCCATCCAACCCCATTGGCGCTCATCGGAATTTACGATCATGGGGAAAAAGTTATGCCCCACCTCATGTATGATCACGGAAATCATTCCATATTTTACTCTATCGGAATAGGTGCCGTCTTCATTAGGCCTTCCATAATTCCAACAGATCATAGGATATTCCATTCCCTGGTTCTTAGCGTGTACGGATATGGCCTTGGGATAGGGATAATCAAACGTATGGCTGCTAAACGATCTAAGGGTATGTGCTACCGCCTTGGTAGAATACTCTTCCCAAAGGGGATTCCCTTCCTTAGGATACATGGAAATGGCCATAACATCCTTACTGCCTATTTTTACTGCCTGCATATCGTAAATAAATTTACGAGAGGTGGCAAATCCAAAATCTCTTACATTTTCAGCTTTTAGCTTCCATGTTTTCTTTTTCGCAGAAAACCCTTTTTCTGCTGCTTCCGCCTCTGCTTGAGTAACAATAAGCACTGGTTTGTCATAGGATTTTTTGGCTTGTTGGTAGCGGCTTATCATTTCCTTACTGTACACTTCCTTCATATTCTGAAGCTCTCCTGTACCGTCTAGAATATGATCTGCTGGAACAGTAATATTAACTTCGTAGTTTCCAAAGGGAAGCGCAAATTCTCCATTACCCCAGAACTGATGGTTTTGCCAGCCCTCTATATCGCTATAAACTGCCATCCGCGGAAAGAATTGTGCAATTACATACGCCCTGTTCCCATCTTCGGGAAAATATTCGTACCCAGATCTCGCTCGGGAAATGGTATGATCTGGAATATTGTACCACCACTTAATAGAGAACGATACCTGCCCTTTACTATTTAGTGTTTGAGGAAGATCTATCCGCATCATGGTCTGGTTTATCGTATACGGCAAGGGTTTCCCTTTGTCATCTCTTACATATTCTATATTAAATCCCCCATCGAAGGGCTCGCTTAAATAGGTGTCGACAAACGTGTTCACCTGATCTGCCAAAGGCACACTTTGTCCATCGCGTAAAGGCGATTTTGAATCCTTGGCCCTAACGTTCTGGTCTAATTGCAACCATAAGAAGGTAAGATCGTCTGGGGAATTATTGGTATAGGTAATAGTTTCCGTTCCGTATATTTTGGCATTTTCATCGTCCAACTCAATGTCCATCTTGTAATCTGCTTGCTGCTGGTAATAGTCGGGCCCAGGAGCACCGGAAGCTGATCTATAAGTGTTTGGGGTGGCAAATTCTTCGTGGAGTTGTTTAAACTTGTTCTGGTTCAGATGACCGGATTGCCGCTCTTTTTTTACTTCTTGTTGCGCCATTGTAACTGCCGCAAACAAGAAAAATAGGGAAGCAAAAACATATTTAAGTTTATTCATGAAAAGGTATAATTAATTTGATGTGAAAAGTACTATAATTTCTAGGAATCGTTAATATTTACTCTAAGTTTAACATTCCCTTATTATTCTCGCGAATAAGGACATGACTCTTCTTATTACCACCTACAACAAAGTGTATTACATTCTTCTGATCCTCAAAAAGATCCATTAACACCTCATTTTGTACTTCTATAGATCGGGTGGACTCAATAGCCACCTCTGTCACCTCCAGATAGCAGATTGCAATATCATCTTCATATTGCTTTCCTAAAAACTTATAGGATGCATTCTCCCCGTTGATGGAGATCAAAAATTTAGACTTAAGGTATTTCTCGATATACATATCGGCCTGTGGACTTTCCATTTTTGTTCCCAGCTGGAGTTTTGTCTCATAGCGTTCTTGTAGCACACGGTCAAAATCGTCTATAAAAATCCGAGTAGTTATCTGAAGCGCCCTATCCTTTTCGGAATACTCCACCTTACTAACACTAAGGTAAAACTTATGTACGGCAGTAAACGCGAATAAGGGCAACAGCAGCAGTAAACAACTTTTCTTTATGATTCCCATACTATTTTAGTCTGATGCAAAAATAAGCAAAGCCCAAATATAAAGTAGTGTCGAAGGTCAAATGTCGAAGGTATGTTTATCGATACCCATTGATAGTTGATCATTAGGATAGGATTTAATACAATGCCCAGTCTCCAGAATCCCAATACTATCATTACCTAATTGCGCAATAGCCTAATCTTAAGCAAGTAATGATTTTGTGTTTTTGATTGCATTTTCTCAAATTTCCATAAAGATACCAAGCTTATGATAGCTAATGTTCGTGTTCTCGGGCCCGCCCGAAGGAGGGATGAACTTAATACTCAATACTTTGTACTTAATACTTAACCCCACATCACTCCAACCCATTATTCTTGCGATACACTCTGCTCTTTTGCTCCATAAAGCCCCATACTTTAAAATCATCCTGACTATCCACTGCCCTGATAAAATCTGGATCCACCTCACAGAAATACAAAAAATCCTCTATCTTTTCTGCAGGTATTTTAAGTTGTAATACCATCAAACTATCGGCAAATTTGGTTCTTATATGTTGTACCTTATTATACCTTACATCCCTAGCCACTCTTTTTTTAAGCATTTTAGTCCTTCCTGTAATGGCATTTATAAGGGGATTAAAAGGTATACTGGTGAAGGTCCCTAATGATAAGGGTCCCATAGATGCCTCCCTCAACAACCTTTCACTTTGCATTAAGGGTTTTACATGGGCATTTGGAAGGCCAAGACTGGTAGCGGTTATGGGGCGTTCCACATTAAGGCGTCTCATATCTCTGCCCAGTTCTCCGGTTAGATTATAGGGCGTTACCACCACTTCGTCCAGAGCAATATTGGTTTCCACTAAACCAACGGAAATAAATTTACTCTCTAGGATTTCGGTTGAAACCACCACTATTTTTTTCTGGTACTGTACCGCCGAAAAAACCAGGGTATCACTTAAATGAATCACAATAGAAAAGAATCCATCAATATCGGTAATGGTGGCCTTTTTAGAAGTGGTATTCAACACATGGGTGGCCGCAACATCTCCATCGGAACTATAGACCCTTCCCTCCAAGGTTTTAGCACCAAAAGTCTGACCAGAAACTTGAGCAACCATCAAAAGGAAACTACCCAAGAACAGTTTTGTAAAAGTTTTGGAAAGTCCGAATTGTAATTCCATAGCCATTTTATCTATAAGCCCTATCACCCTGACACACAATACCACTTAAAGGAATTTTGAACAGTTTAATCTTTGGCATTTAGATTATCCAAATAGCTTTCGCTCTGTGTAACCAAGAAATCTATCAATTGAAATTCGTTGCGTTTTTGCAATAATTCCCTACCTGGGAGTTGCGTATCGCAATACAGTAGAAAATCGTCTATTTTATCTTGTGGCAATTTCAGGTCCACCACAAAAAATCTGTCGTCATACACCTGTCTCAGCACATCACTAACCTTTAGGGGCTCTCGTTCTTCAGTATCATCATCGCCTTTGGCAGCTAAAAGTAGTGCCTTAAAAATATTTACGAAATTAAGTCCGTTTACCATGCCCCTTTCGGCTTTGGAAAGGGAGATATTTTCCACGGCAGTAGATCGATCCGTTTCGTATTCATGTTCTTCCAAGAGTAATTCCTTGCTCTTTAACTGAAGAAATTTTTCCTGATTTTCGGGAGTGACCACCACCTCGTCTAGTTCGGTAACCTTCTCATTCACCTCAACAACAAGGCGATTATTGGCAAGTATCTCTGGCGTAATTTCAACCACCATAATCTGATAATTGACTGCGGTGAACACCAATTGGTCACCAGCTTTTACCTGGATCCCAAATTCCCCCTTGTCATTGGTAATGGTGGCCCTTTCGGTCTTGACGTTAATAACATTCTGATTGGGAACGTTTACATTTCTATAGAGCACCTGCCCCCTTAAATACTGACGGTCGTCGTCTTGGGAATACCCAAAGGCAACGGTAAATACGGTAAGCAATAACAGGATTATAAATCGCATATTTTTATTTAAAATTAGATAAATTAAGCTCGATATCGGGCTTTCCCGACAAAGAAATTGGAAAAAACCAAAAATGATTTAATATAAGATATAAAGAAATACTAAGTTAACCGCATTATAAAACTATTCTCCATTAAACTTTTGTTAATATAGCGCTAATGAGTACCCGAAATATATGATTTAAAAACAGATTGCAGTATTTTTAGAACGAATAAAATCTACCCATGAAAAAATTATTACTGGCCAGCACTTCTACCCTTTTTGGGCAATCGTATTTGGAATACCTCCTTACAGAACTGACAACTTTCTTCTCCCATACAGATACGGTTACTTTTATTCCTTACGCACGGCCAGGCGGTATTTCACATGACAATTACACAGAATTGGTGGCGATGGCTTTCTCTAAAATCGATAAAAAGGTAGTGGGACTTCATACTTACCAGAACCCGCTTGTCGGAATTGCAAAGGCCGATGCCCTGTACACTGGGGGCGGAAATACCTTTCTCTTGGTCCAACAATTGCATCGATTGGAATTGATGCAACCCTTAAAGCAAAAAATTGGCAGTGGCACCCCGTATTTTGGCACCAGTGCGGGAAGCAATATAGCGGGCCCCAGCATGAAAACCACAAACGACATGCCCATTGTGTACCCTTCCAGTTTTGATACCTTGGGGGTAGTAGACTTTAATTTAAACCCCCACTATTTGGACCCGGATCCCAATAGCACCCACAAAGGTGAAACTAGGGAGACTAGGATTCGGGAATTCCACAGTGTAGACCCTACGCCGGTAGTTGGACTTAGAGAAGGAAATTATATCCTTATTAACGGAAAACAAACTACCCTAAAAGGATCTGGGACCGCCCGCATCTTTGAAGCCGGAAAAACACCCTTCGAAAGTCTACAAATTCCATTTTAACACAGCGAACTCCCAATTCACCTAGTACTAAGGTATTTTGACTGATATAACTAGGTTTGTACAGAGATAATTTTATTTTTGTTAGCCCCCAGTATATCAGAATACCCGTTGATTATTGATCAACATAGACCACTGCTATTTTCGAATTAAGCACTAAGTTTTATGTACCTAGTATTGAGATTTGAGTAGTGAGTAGTGAGATTGGTCTGTGCCCTTGGCAGTAGGCACTTCACAATGAACAATAATCAATTTGAATTAAACAAAGTATTCAGTGGTTAGTTCAAATGAACGATAGTGAGAAGAACTTGCTCTTTGACTACTATTAATTTCAGTGTCGGAGATGGAGGTTTAGCAGAAGTCACATGGATTGGTACCTAGTATTGAGATCTGAGTATTAAGACACTCCGCGGCAAGGCGTGTCGCACTAAAAAATAGAAAATGAAACATCGAATTCTATTACTTTTCCTGCTATTTGGAATAGCGGTTCAGGCGCAGATAAAGATTGGGGACAACCCGCAAAATATTGACCCCAGCTCGGTTTTGGAGTTAGAAAGCACGTCTAGGGTATTGGTGATCACCCGGGTAAACACGGCTCAAATGAATGCCATAATTCCATCTGTTGGTGCTTTGGTATACAATACAGATGTACAATGTCTACATTATTATACCGGCGCGGCATGGACCAATGTATGTGATGCCGTGGCTGGCTCCCTATCTATTACTGCCGAAAATGGAACCATTGTTGTTACGCCAAATAACAATACTTATGAAATTAAAGTAGGACAGATAAAGGGAGAAAATATTGTGGATGCCACCATATTTGGTCAAGACCTTGCCAATGGCTCTATAACCCAGCCTAAATTGGCACTTAATTCTGTAGGGGCAGCGCAATTACGTGAGAATTCTGTAGGAGCTATGCAATTAATGGAAAATTCCGTGGGGACTCTAGAAGTTATTGATGGCACTATTCAGGCTGTGGATATTCAGCCCGGCGGCTTTAATCAATTATTGACCACCAGTGGGACAGGAGAGGTACTATGGGTAAACAAAGAAGAATTAGGGGCTACCATAGCGGACCAGGTTACCATTTCTGGCAAGGGCATAGCTGCAGATCCCATAAGAGTTGCTGATGTGGTGTTGCAAAGAATTACCTCCAATACCAATGCCCTTAACACTAAGGAAAATCTTTCCAATAAATCTCCAGATGTTAGTTTAGGAAATTCAGACCTTTTATACCCATCTCAAAGGGCGGTAAAAATCTATGTGGATAACCAAATCGGTGATCTTGGCGGGGCTGTAAATGACAATCAGAGATTATCTCTGAGTGCACAAAATATTTTAGCCCTTGAGCGTGGTGGCAATGTAAATTTAACTCCCTATGTGAATACGGACAATCAAACCTTAAGCAGGTCGGGCAATGAAATTTCTATTTCAGGCGGCAATACTATTGATCTTGGTGGACTTGGCGGCGGCGGCGGCGGCGGCGGTCCTGACAGAGCAATTATTGGCGTAGCACTCAACAACTCCAATTTGGTCTTTACCGGGGAAAATGGAGCCTTCACTGGTAACGTAGATTTATCAACACTGATAGGGAATGGTGCAGACGGTGTTATTTCTTCAGTAGCGCTAAATGGAACGGATTTAGAGTTCACGGGCAATGGTGGTGGATTTGGTGGTACAGTAGATTTATCTCAGCTCTCTGGAGGCGGCGACACTCCAGTAGAAGTAGATGGACTTACCATTTCTGGCTCAGGAATAGGTGGTGATCCCCTAAAAATTATACCTTCCAATGTATTTGGACAATTTTTAAGAACAGATCCAATTACCGGAGGTGTCATCTGGGATAATATGCCAGAAGGGACAGGCGGCGGAACCACCGTAAAAGCCGATGGTATTACCTTAACGGGAACCGGTAGTGATACCAATCCACTAAAAATTATATCTTCCACAACCTTAGGACAATTCTTACGAACCGATCCAACTAGTGGCGCTGTAGTATGGGCCGATTTGCCTGATGTCTCAGGTGGAATTCCAATATTGGTAGACAACTCAACAATTACCGGCGATGGAGAATCTGCCCAATTGCAGGTCATGGTTGGTGGAATCACCTCTACAGAAATTTTGGATGAGACTATTTTAAACGAGGATATTGGGAATGCAACTATCGAATTGACCAAAATAAGACCCTTAGCCACAAACCCCACAACAAACCAAATGCTTATAAACAGTACCGATGGGGAAATTAGATGGGCAGCAGTAAGTGCTGGCGGAGCTAATCAAGATTTGGCAGGTGTTTTAGCCACTGGCACAAGTGCTGGAAATAATCCAATTAAAGATTTACCTAACCCTACAGATCCCCAAGATGCAGCAACGATGGCCTATGTTGATGCCCAGGTGGGTAGTGGTGGCAGTTCCGATGGTGTAGTTTCTAATGTAGAAATCAACGGAACCAATTTAGATTTTACAGGTTCGGGAGGGGGGTTCAATGGTAGTATAAATTTATCGGGACTCTCAGGTGGTGGGGAAATCCCAGATAATGAATTAATAACAAATGCTGAGCTGATTGGGACCGACTTAATTATTACTGATCCAGGGCAAATTTGGACCATCCCATTAGCGAGTCTTGCAGGCGGCGGCGGATCCACAGAATTGGCAGACCAAATTACTATTATTGGGGATGGAACTGAGGATAATAAGTTTAGTGTAGGGGATGGAGCAATTACCACATCTCATATAAGCAACGGTGCAATTTTGGCCGAAGACTTAAACAACATGGGAGCCCTTGATGGGCAAATTTTAAAATGGGACATTACTGCAAATGCGGGCCTTGGTGGATGGATTTTAGCAGATGATCGTACGGACGGGACAGGTTTACCCAACTTATCCAATGGAACGTTCCTCATTGGCGATGCCTTAAACGATCCTCAGGAACGCACTATAAATGGAGATGCAACGATAGACAATGCAGGAGTTTTGACCATACAGGACGACGCCGTAACCGCCACTATGATAAATGCAAACGTGGCAGGGGCAGGAATAACCAAGAACCCAGTAACAGGGGCGCTCGAAGTCGACACAAACACTCTTACAGGTTCCGGGGATATCTCATCTACCGATATCACAGTGACAGGTGGCACCAATGCGGCGTTCGCCGACGTGACCCTCGAGATTGCTGACGATGCCGTAACCGCCGCTATGATAAATGCAAACGTGGCAGGGGCGGGAATAACCAAGAACCCAGGAACAGGGGCGCTCGAAGTCGACACAAGCACTCTTACAGGTTCCGGGGATATCTCCTCTACCGATATCACAGTAACAGGTGGCACCAATGCGGCGTTCGCCGACGTGACCCTCGAGATTGCTGACGATGCCGTAACCGCCGCTATGATAAATGCAAATGTGGCAGGGGCGGGAATAACTAAAAACCCTGGAACAGGGGCGCTCGAAGTCGACACAAGCACTCTTACAGGTTCCGGTGATATCTCATCTACCGATATCACAGTAACCGGTGGTGCCAATGCAGCGTTCGCCAACGTGACCCTCGAGATTGCTGACGATGCCGTAACCGCCGCTATGATAAATGCAAACGTGGCAGGGGCGGGAATAACCAAGAACCCAGGAACAGGGGCGCTCGAAGTCGACACAAGCACTCTTACAGGTTCCGGGGATATCTCCTCTACCGATATCACAGTAACAGGTGGCACCAATGCGGCGTTCGCCGACGTGACCCTCGAGATTGCTGACGATGCCGTAACCGCCGCTATGATAAATGCAAATGTTGCAGGGGCGGGAATAACTAAAAACCCTGGAACAGGGGCGCTCGAAGTCGACACAAGCACTCTTACAGGTTCCGGTGATATCTCATCTACCGATATCACAGTAACCGGTGGTGCCAATGCAGCGTTCGCCAACGTGACCCTCGAGATTGCTGACGATGCCGTAACCGCCGCTATGATAAATGCAAACGTGGCAGGGGCGGGAATAACCAAGAACCCAGGAACAGGGGCGCTCGAAGTCGACACAAGCACTCTTACAGGTTCCGGGGATATCTCATCTACCGATATCACAGTGACAGGTGGCGCCAATGCGGCGTTCGCCGACGTGACCCTAGACATTACCACTGGTGCAATTTCGAACGTACACATTTCTAGTGCAGCTGCCATTGCTGGCTCAAAAATAGCTCCAGATTTCGGGGATCAAAATATAGTTACAACAGGTGACCTCAGCGCTAAAGATATTACTGCAACAGGTCAATTTTATTCCAATACTGATACAATACCTTCAATCCCCGACTACGTCTTCCAAAAATATTTTAAGGGTTATTCGGATTTAAAAGAAGCTTATAATTTTAAAAGTTTGGCAGAGATTGAAGCATTTGTAAAACAGCACCATCACTTACCGGGAATCAAATCGGCAGAGGAAGTTAAACAAGATGGCTTTTGGAACTTAAGTGAGTCCAACCTGCAAAACTTGGAAAAAATTGAGGAATTGTTCCTACATACTATCGAGCAGGAAAAGAAAATAGATCAGCTTAAAAAAGAAAATCAATCCCTGTCTACAGCACTGCAGTCGCTTCGCAAGGACATGGAAGAAATAAAGGCCTTAGTACAAAAAAACAGTAGAAAGAACTAGCTATAATACATAGTTCCAAGAACATGAAAAGTATCATCTCCATACTCGCACTATTATTAGGTCTAGGGTTACAGGCCCAAACGGCCTTGTACAATAGTGGTAACATACGTATCCACGAGGAGGGGCAGATGGGATTCCATACCAATCTAATCAACAATGCGGCCTTTGACCAAAATTTGGGCTTGGCTGGCTTTTATGGCAGTACCGCCCTAGCCATATCCGGTGCTTTTATGCCTATTTTTTTCGATACCGAAATTGCCAACGATCAGGGAATAACCCTAGCGACAGGAATTGGCGTTACCAACAACACTAATTTTATCATCGGGAATATTACTACCCCAAGACTGCAGCAAGACGTTTACTATAACTTTCTGGACAATGCCGTTTATGTGGGCGAAACCGATTTCTCCAAAGTAGATGGTTATGTCACGGCCAATACGTTCCAAAATTTCGTTTTCCCAGTAGGCGACGCCACCCAGCTACGCCCACTTAGCTTAAACAGTAAAGGCACCAACACCTTTGCCAAATGTGCTTATTATAGGGACAATGTGGCCAACCCCACAGAATTTCCCCAAGGTTTTAATACCAGCCAAAAAGCCACTACCATTGGGGAAATCAGTAGTACAGAATTTTGGCATCTACAAGCCAATCTTTCCTCAACCATCCAGATTAGCTGGAATTCTAACAGTAATCTAGCTGCCCTTACAAACGATGTGGCAACCCTTATCCCTGTAGGGTGGAGTATTTCGGGAAAATCATGGGTCAACCTAGGGGCTAACTCCATAGTGGGCGACCTTAATCAAGGCTTCCTTATCTCGAACTACTTTGTGCCTTCAGACTATGCAGCAATCACCTTTGCCACCCAAGCCATCCCTAGTGAAATACTGACACTCAACAATTATTTGGTGACCCCAAACAGCGATGGGGTAAACGATTTCCTTTATATTGAGAAACTGGAACTCTCCCAAGATGATATGCTCCGAATCTTTGATCGCAATGGATTAAAAGTCTACGAGGAAAAGAACTACACTAACGGTTTTACTGGGTTTTCAAATATAGACAACCTCGTCATTAACCGTGAAGCGGGACTCCCCAACGGCATTTATTTCTACATCGTAAATATGAAGGACCTAGATCTGGACTATCAGGGATTTTTGTATCTGGAGAGGTGAGGTAGTACAAAGTATTTTAGGCAACTCAATCAGGTCCGAGAATAGGAAAACTATTTACTACTAGTTCCAGAGGCGGCGTATTAGAGGAAATAACCTCCTCCTAAACAGTAAGTAATTGCCAGTTTTAATGAATTATAGTGATAAGAGCACTAACAAGTAGTGGATCGCCCAACTCTAAAGAATGAGATTTCACAATTGCTGAGAAATAGGGATAGGGTGGACGAAAATTTAGTTGATGCATTCAATTAGATAATGCTATGAGATTTGGCTGTTTGAACGGGCCCGAACACAAACTTTATGTAACAAAACTTCATTGTGGTGATTTCGGACTAGAAATCACCATTTACAAATAGTAATGTATTCAACGGCCACTTCGACATGAAGTGTTTTCTTACACCGATTTAGAAGTCGCGCTAGATACTTTTCCCATCCTTGGAAATAAATTAATGGATTCTAGTTTTCTGGTCTAGGATTAGACAAGTTTAATTAAGTGAATATCTTGAAGTTTATTATTTGATAATAATCGGGACTAACCCTCTCCGAAGAGGGAAAAATAAATCATTATTTTAAACAAATTAAACCAAGAAATCAAGCACTTTTTGGCATAGCCAAAAACGACAAATAGCTCCTCATTTTGACTATTTCTACGCAGCAAAAGTAAAGTGGAGTGTTTATTTACAAATAAAAACCGCAGGGATTGAAGCAGTTTAAATACACATTTTAAAGTCAAGATTCCCACAGGACGTTGCACACCACATTTTTTGGAGCATTCACAACATTATATAAGGGGCGCGCGGTTTCTAAGCTAGTTTTGGCGTAAAACAGGCTATAACCACCCACACCACTCATTGATGGACTTTAAAAAACTACTCTTCTTACTTTTTATACTTGGCAGCAGTTATCTAACCGCCCAGGTAAAAATTGGAGAAAATCCCAATACTATTAATTCAGCTTCGATAGTTGAATTGGAAAGTACCACTAAGGCCTTTGTACTTACTAGAATTACCACTTCCCAGATGGAAAGCATTAAACCGCTACGCGGGGCCATGGTATTCAATATAGAGGAACAATGCGTTTTCTTTTACAATGGATCTCAATGGAACAATCTATGTAATGGAGGAACAACTCCTACAGGGGGTGTTGGCATACAATCGACAGTTGATAATGGCAACGGCACTATAACCTTTCATTACACAGACGGAACAAAATTTACTACTTCCAATTTAAGAGGACCCCAAGGATTGCCTGGAGCCAATGGAAAAGATGGAACTGATGGAGCTACTGGTTCTACTGGTACCCAAGGAGAAAAAGGAGAGACTGGAGAACAAGGAATTCAAGGTCTAGCTGGAGCTGATGGACAAGGTGGCGTTGACGGAGCTAAAGGCGAAAAAGGTGATGACGGTGAAGTTGGACCAGAAGGACCGATTGGTTTAACAGGAACACAAGGTGAAAAAGGAAATAAAGGTGAAAAAGGTGAAATCGGAGCTACTGGTGCACAAGGAATCCAAGGTTTCCAAGGTGAAATCGGAGCTACTGGTGCAACTGGAGCCCAAGGAGATACAGGTGAAAAAGGTGAGACCGGAGCACAAGGAATTCAAGGTCTAGCTGGAGCTGATGGACAAGACGGAGCAACTGGTCAAGACGGAATTGATGGTGTTGACGGAACAAATGGAAATGACGGCGCTACAGGAACTCAAGGAGAGAAAGGTGATACTGGAGCTACTGGTGAAACTGGTGAGCAAGGCGAAAAAGGAGATACTGGAGCACAAGGAGAGCAAGGAATTCAAGGGGTAACTGGAACTACTGGAGCAAAAGGCGACCAAGGAGAAACTGGTGCAACTGGTACAACTGGTGCACAAGGTGAAAAAGGAGAAACTGGAGCCGCTGGTACCAATGGAAACGACGGAGCTACTGGTGCAACCGGAGCAACTGGCGACAAAGGTGATACTGGAACAGCTGGAGCCCAAGGAGAGCAAGGTATTCGAGGAGAGACTGGAGAGCAGGGTGAGAAAGGAGATACTGGAGCAGCTGGACAAGATGGTTCTGATGGACAAGACGGCGCTGATGGAAATGACGGAGCAACTGGTGAAACTGGAGCACAAGGTATTCAAGGAATAACAGGAGCAACCGGTGCCGCAGGTACCAATGGAACTGATGGCGCGCAAGGAGAGCAGGGAATCCAAGGTGAGACTGGTTCTAAAGGAGATACTGGAGCGCAAGGAGCAACAGGAACTCAAGGAGAGAAAGGTGATACTGGAGCAGCAGGTACCAATGGAACAGACGGTGTAGATGGAAATGATGGAGCAACTGGTGCTCAGGGTGAGCAGGGAATCCAAGGTGAGACTGGTTCTAAAGGAGATATTGGAGCGCAAGGAGCAACAGGAGCTCAAGGACTAGCTGGTGCTGATGGACAAGACGGCGCAGATGGAAATGATGGAGCAACTGGTGAAACTGGTGCACAAGGCGACCAAGGAATTCAGGGTATCCAAGGAGAAAAAGGTGATACAGGTAACACTGGAGCACAAGGACCAGCAGGAGTCGATGGACAAGATGGTGCTACAGGAGCAATTGGTGCAACTGGTGACCAAGGAATCCAAGGTGAGACTGGAGAACAAGGGATAAAAGGAGAAACTGGAGCCGCAGGTCAAGATGGCGTTGACGGAACAAATGGAACTGACGGAGCTAAAGGTGAAACTGGAGCAGCAGGTGAAAATGGAACTGACGGAGCAACAGGTGCACAAGGCGAAAAAGGAGATACAGGTAACACTGGAGCTACTGGTGCAACTGGTGACCAAGGTATTCAAGGTCTAGCTGGTGCTGATGGACAAGACGGCGCAGATGGAAATGACGGAGCTACTGGTGAAACTGGAGCTCAAGGTGAGCAAGGAATACAAGGTGTTACAGGTAACACTGGAGCTACTGGTGACCAAGGTATTCAAGGTCTAGCTGGTGCTGATGGACAAGACGGCGCAGATGGAAATGACGGAGCTACTGGTGAAACTGGAGCTCAAGGTGTTACTGGTGCAACCGGAGATAAAGGAGATACAGGTGAAAAAGGTGACACTGGAGCACAAGGAATTCAAGGTCTAGCTGGTGCTGATGGACAAGACGGCGCAGATGGAAATGACGGAGCTAAAGGTGAAACTGGAGCAGCAGGTACCAATGGAACAGACGGTGTAGATGGAAATGATGGAGCAACTGGTGAAACTGGAGCTACTGGTAAAACTGGTGAGCAAGGCGAAAAAGGAGATACAGGCGCTCAAGGACCAATTGGTATAACAGGAGAAGCAGGTGAAAATGGAACTGAGGGCGCCCAAGGAGAGCAAGGAATTCAAGGTATTCAGGGTGATACTGGAGCTACTGGTGCGACTGGAGCCCAAGGTGCAACAGGTGAGCAAGGTGTTCAAGGAGAGACTGGAGCCGCAGGTCAAGATGGTTCTGATGGAGCTAAAGGTGATACCGGGGCTCAAGGACCAATTGGTTTAACAGGTGCAGCAGGTGAAAATGGAACTGATGGCGCCCAAGGAGAGCAAGGAATACAAGGGGTAACTGGTAACACTGGAGCAACTGGTGAAAAAGGTGACACTGGTGCTCAGGGTGCCCAAGGAATTCAGGGTGAGATTGGAGCTACTGGTGAGCAAGGTGTCCAAGGTGAAAAAGGAGATACTGGGACTCAAGGAATTCAAGGAGCAACAGGAGCTAATGGTAGAGACGGAATTGATGGTGTAGACGGAGCTACAGGAGCACAAGGTGTTCAAGGTGGCCAAGGAATCCAAGGTGAGACTGGAGCAGCAGGTGCTACTGGTAGCCAAGGCGAAAAAGGAGATACAGGAGCAGCAGGTCAAGATGGCGTTAACGGAACAAATGGAACTGACGGAGCTACTGGTGAAAAAGGTGAGACAGGAGAACAAGGTATTCAAGGGGTAACTGGTGCAACCGGAGATACTGGAGCCGCAGGTCAAGATGGTTCTGATGGAGCTAAAGGTGATACTGGTGAGCAGGGAATTCAAGGAGAGACTGGAGCAGATGGAACAAACGGAAATGATGGCGCTACTGGTGAAACCGGAGCACAAGGTGAAAAAGGTGACGCAGGTGCCGATGGTACTGATGGAGCTAAAGGTGATACCGGGGCTCAAGGCGACCAAGGAATTCAAGGTATTCAGGGTGAAACCGGAGCAGCTGGTGCTACTGGTAGCCAAGGAGAAAAAGGAGATACTGGAGCAGATGGAACAAACGGAAATGATGGCGCTACTGGTGAAACCGGAGCACAAGGCGAAAAAGGAAACAAAGGAGATACAGGTAATACTGGAGCAGCTGGACAGGACGGAATTGATGGTGTAGACGGAGCTACTGGTGAAACTGGAGCTCAAGGTATTCAAGGTGTTACTGGTGCAACCGGAGATAAAGGAGATACAGGTGAAAAAGGTGAGACCGGTGCACAAGGAATCCAAGGTTTCCAAGGCGAAAAAGGAGATACTGGTGCAACTGGAGCCCAAGGAGATACAGGTGAAAAAGGTGAGACCGGAGCACAAGGAATTCAAGGTCTAGCTGGTGCTGATGGAAATGACGGAGCTACTGGTGAAACTGGAGCTCAAGGTGAGCAAGGAATCCAGGGTATTCAAGGAGAGACCGGAGAAACTGGTAACACTGGAGCAGCTGGACAGGACGGAATTGATGGTGTAGATGGATCAAATGGAACTGACGGCGCCAAAGGTGAAACGGGTGCTCAGGGTGAGCAGGGAATACAAGGTTTCCAAGGCGAAAAAGGAGATACTGGAGCGCAAGGAGAGCAAGGAATTCAAGGTATCCAAGGTGAAATCGGAGCTACTGGTGCAACTGGTGACCAAGGTATTCAAGGTCTAGCTGGAGCTGATGGACAAGACGGAGCAACAGGTGCTACTGGTGCAACTGGAGCTAAAGGAGATACCGGAGCAGCTGGACAGGACGGAATTGATGGTGTTGACGGAACAAATGGAACTGACGGCGCTAAAGGTGAAACGGGTGCTCAGGGTGAGCAGGGAATACAAGGTTTCCAAGGCGAAAAAGGAGATACTGGAGCGCAAGGAGAGCAAGGAATTCAAGGTATCCAAGGTGAAAAAGGAGACACAGGTAACACTGGACAAGACGGAGCAACCGGACTACAAGGAGTTCAGGGTGAAAAAGGAGAAACTGGAACAACTGGTGAGCAAGGCGAAAAAGGAGAGACTGGAGCCGCAGGTAGAGACGGAATTGATGGTGTTGACGGAGCAACTGGTGCAACAGGAGAAAAAGGAGATACAGGAGCAGCTGGTGAAACTGGAGCTCAAGGTGAAAAAGGAGACACAGGTGCCGATGGTACTGATGGAGCTAAAGGTGATACCGGGGCTCAAGGCGACCAAGGTATTCAAGGAGAAACTGGTGCAACTGGTGACCAAGGTATTCAAGGTCTAGCTGGAGCTGATGGACAAGACGGAGCAACTGGTGCACAAGGAATACAAGGTGTTACAGGTAACACTGGAGCAACTGGCGAAAAAGGAGATACAGGAGCAGCAGGACAAGATGGAATAAATGGAACTGACGGTACTAAAGGTGATACTGGGGCTCAAGGACCAATTGGTTTAACAGGAGCAGCAGGTGAAAATGGAACTGAGGGCACCCAAGGAGAGCAAGGAATACAAGGTGTTACAGGTAACACTGGAGCTAAAGGAGATCCTGGTGCGCAAGGTGTAAAAGGAGATGACGGTGAAGTTGGACCAGAAGGACCAATTGGTCTAACAGGAACACAAGGCGAAAAAGGAGATCCTGGAGCCGCTGGTGCCAATGGAACAGACGGTGTAGATGGAAATGACGGAGCTAAAGGTGAAACTGGAGCAACAGGAGCTCAAGGTGTAAAAGGAGATACTGGAGCCGCTGGTACTGATGGAACAGACGGAAACGACGGAGCTAAAGGTGATACCGGGGCTCAAGGACCAATTGGTTTAACAGGAGCAGCAGGTGAAAATGGAACTGATGGCGCCCAAGGAGAGCAAGGAATTCAAGGTATCCAAGGTGAAAAAGGAGATACAGGAGCAGCAGGTCAAGATGGCGTTGACGGAACAAATGGAATTAATGGTGCAACCGGAGAACAAGGCATACAAGGAGAAACGGGTGCTCAGGGTGAGCAGGGAATCCAAGGTTTCCAAGGCGAAAAAGGAGATACAGGAGCAGCAGGTACCAATGGAACAGACGGTGTAGATGGAAATGATGGAGCAACTGGTGAAACTGGAGCAACAGGTGACCAAGGAATACAAGGACAAACTGGTGAAACTGGAGCTACTGGTAAAACTGGTGAGCAAGGCGAAAAAGGAGATACAGGCGCTCAAGGTGATAAAGGTGAGACCGGTGCAACTGGTGACCAAGGACTAAAAGGCGAAAAAGGAGATACTGGAGCAGCTGGACAAGATGGTTCTGATGGACAAGACGGCGCTGATGGAAATGACGGAGCAACTGGTGAAACTGGAGCACAAGGTATTCAAGGAATAACAGGAGCAACCGGTGCCGCAGGTACCAATGGAACTGATGGCGCGCAAGGAGAGCAAGGAATTCAAGGTATTCAGGGTGATACTGGAGCTACTGGTGCAACTGGTGACCAAGGTATTCAAGGTCTAGCTGGTGCTAATGGACAAGACGGAGCAACTGGTGAAAAAGGAGAAACGGGTGCCACAGGTCAAGATGGTGTAGACGGAACAAATGGAAATGATGGAGCCCAAGGAGATACAGGTGAAAAAGGTGAGACTGGTTCTAAAGGAGATACTGGAGCCGATGGACAAGATGGTGTAGACGGAACAAATGGAACTGACGGTGCTAAAGGTGATACTGGGGCTCAAGGTGAGCAAGGAATACAAGGTGTTACAGGTAACACTGGAGCAACTGGCGAAAAAGGAGATACTGGAGCAGCTGGAGCTAAAGGAGATACCGGAGCAGCTGGACAGGATGGAATTGATGGTGTTGACGGAGCAACCGGTGCCAATGGACAAGATGGCATTGACGGAACAAATGGAACTGACGGCGCTAAAGGTGAAACGGGTGCTCAGGGTGAGCAGGGAATACAAGGTTTCCAAGGCGAAAAAGGAGATACTGGAGCAGTTGGACAAGATGGAATTGATGGTGCTACTGGAGCTCAAGGTGAAACTGGAGCAGATGGAACAAACGGAAATGATGGCGCTACTGGTGAAACCGGAGCACAAGGACTAACTGGAGCAGCTGGACAAGATGGAGCTGACGGAGCAACAGGTGCTACTGGTGCAACTGGAGCTAAAGGAGATACCGGAGCAGCTGGACAGGACGGAATTGATGGTGTTGACGGAGCAACCGGTGCCAATGGACAAGATGGAACTGACGGCGCTAAAGGTGAAACGGGTGCTCAGGGTGAGCAGGGAATCCAAGGTATACAAGGAGAAAAAGGTGAGACCGGAGAACAAGGACTAGCTGGAGCTACAGGCGCAACTGGAGACCAAGGAGAAAAAGGAGATACAGGTAATACTGGAGCAACAGGAGATACAGGTGAAAAAGGTGAGACCGGAGCACAAGGAATTCAAGGCATACAAGGAGAAAAAGGAGATAAAGGTGATCAAGGTGAAATCGGAGCTACTGGTGCTGCAGGTACCAATGGAACAGACGGCGCAGATGGAAATGACGGAGCAACAGGAATTCAAGGTATTCAAGGTGAAACCGGAGCAGCAGGTGAAAAAGGAAATGAGGGCGCCCAAGGAGAGCAAGGAATTCAAGGTATCCAAGGTGAAAAAGGAGATAAAGGAGCAGCAGGTCAAGATGGCGTTGACGGAACAAATGGAATTAATGGTGCAACCGGAGAACAAGGCATACAAGGAGAAACGGGTGCTCAGGGTGAGCAGGGAATCCAAGGTTTCCAAGGCGAAAAAGGAGATACAGGAGCTGCTGGACAAGATGGAATAAATGGAACTGACGGAGCTAAAGGTGATAAAGGAGATGACGGTGAAGTTGGACCAGAAGGACCAATTGGTCTATCAGGAACACAAGGCGAAAAAGGAGATACTGGAGCCGCAGGTCAAGATGGCGTTG
The DNA here is from genome assembly GCF_041320605.1 of Arenibacter antarcticus. Taxonomy (NCBI): domain Bacteria; kingdom Pseudomonadati; phylum Bacteroidota; class Flavobacteriia; order Flavobacteriales; family Flavobacteriaceae; genus Arenibacter; species Arenibacter antarcticus. Next base: position 2,638,118 of record NZ_CP166679.1, on the reverse strand, counting down.
ATGGAACAAATGGAAATGACGGAGCTACAGGTGCACAAGGCGACCAAGGTGAGACTGGTTCTAAAGGAGATACTGGTGCACAAGGAGAGCAAGGAATTCAAGGGGTAACTGGAACTACTGGAGCAAAAGGCGACCAAGGAACCCAAGGTGAGACTGGAGAACAAGGGATAAAAGGAGAAACTGGAGCCGCAGGTCAAGATGGCGTTGATGGAACAAATGGAAATGACGGAGCTACTGGTGCACAAGGCGAAAAAGGAGATAAAGGAGAAACTGGTGACTCAGGTACCAATGGAACAGACGGAGTAACCGGACAACAAGGAGTTCAGGGTGAGCAAGGTATCCAAGGTGAAATCGGAGCTACAGGTGCACAAGGCGACCAAGGTGAGACTGGTTCTAAAGGAGATACTGGTGCACAAGGAGAGCAAGGAATACAAGGTGTTACAGGTAACACTGGAGCAACTGGCGAAAAAGGAGATACTGGAGCAGCAGGTGAAACTGGAGCCGCAGGTCAAGATGGTTCTGATGGAGCTAAAGGTGATACTGGTGAGCAGGGAATTCAAGGTATTCAAGGAGAGACCGGTGCAACCGGAGATACTGGAGCCGCAGGTCAAGATGGTGTTGACGGAACAAATGGAATTAATGGTGCAACTGGTACAACTGGTGCACAAGGAGAAACGGGTGCTCAGGGTGAGCAGGGAATCCAAGGTTTCCAAGGCGAAAAAGGAGATACAGGAGCAGCAGGTCAAGATGGAATAAATGGAAATGACGGAGCTAAAGGTGATACCGGGGCTCAAGGACCAATTGGATTAACAGGAGCAGCAGGTGAAAAAGGAAATGAGGGCGCCCAAGGAGAGCAAGGAATTCAAGGTCTAGCTGGAGCTGATGGACAAGACGGAGCAACTGGTGAAACCGGAGCAACTGGTGAAAAAGGAGAAACGGGTGCTCAGGGAATCCAAGGTTTCCAAGGCGAAAAAGGAGATACAGGAGCAGCAGGTGAAAATGGAACTGAGGGCGCCCAAGGAGAGCAAGGAATACAAGGTGTTACAGGGAACACTGGAGCAACTGGTGAAAAAGGAGATCCTGGAGCGCAAGGTGATAAAGGAGATGACGGTGAAGTTGGACCAGAAGGACCAATTGGTTTAACAGGAACACAAGGTGAAAAAGGAGACACAGGTAACACTGGACAAGACGGAGCAACCGGACTACAAGGAGTTCAGGGTGAAAAAGGAGATACTGGAGCCGCAGGTCAAGATGGCGTTGACGGAACAAATGGAAATGACGGAGCAACTGGTGAAACTGGAGCTCAAGGAGAGCAAGGAATACAAGGTGTTACAGGGAACACTGGAGCGCAAGGTGATAAAGGAGATGACGGTGAAGTTGGACCAGAAGGACCAATTGGTTTAACAGGAACACAAGGTGAAAAAGGAGACACAGGTAACACTGGACAAGACGGAGCAACCGGACTACAAGGAGTTCAGGGTGAAAAAGGAGAAACTGGAACAACTGGTGAGCAAGGCGAAAAAGGAGAGACTGGAGCCGCAGGTAGAGACGGAATTGATGGTGTTGACGGAGCAACTGGTGCAACTGGAGCACAAGGTGACCAAGGTATTCAAGGACAAACTGGTGCAACAGGAGAAAAAGGTGAAAAAGGAGATACTGGAGCAGCTGGACAAGATGGAATAAATGGAACTGACGGTGCTAAAGGTGATACTGGGGCTCAAGGACCAATTGGTTTAACAGGAGCAGCAGGTGAAACTGGAGCCGCAGGTCAAGATGGTTCTGATGGAGCTAAAGGTGATACTGGTGAGCAGGGAATTCAAGGTATTCAAGGAGAGACCGGTGCAACCGGAGATACTGGAGCCGCAGGTCAAGATGGTGTTGACGGAACAAATGGAATTAATGGTGCAACTGGTACAACTGGTGCACAAGGAGAAACGGGTGCTCAGGGTGAGCAGGGAATCCAAGGTTTCCAAGGCGAAAAAGGAGATACAGGAGCAAAAGGCGACCAAGGAATCCAAGGTATTCAAGGTGAGACTGGAGCCGCTGGTGCCAATGGAACAGACGGTGTAGATGGAACTGACGGAGCTACTGGTGCAACTGGTGCAACTGGTGCTAAAGGAGATACCGGAGCAGCTGGACAGGACGGAATTGATGGTGTTGACGGAGCAACCGGTGCCAATGGACAAGATGGCATTGACGGAACAAATGGAACTGACGGCGCTAAAGGTGAAACGGGTGCTCAGGGTGAGCAGGGAATACAAGGTTTCCAAGGCGAAAAAGGAGATACTGGAGCGCAAGGAGAGCAAGGAATTCAAGGTATCCAAGGTGAAATCGGAGCTACTGGTGCAACTGGTGACCAAGGTATTCAAGGTCTAGCTGGAGCTGATGGACAAGACGGAGCAGATGGTGAAACTGGAGCTCAAGGTATTCAAGGTGTTACTGGTGCAACCGGAGATAAAGGAGATACTGGAGCCGCAGGTGCCGATGGTACTGATGGAGCTAAAGGTGATACCGGGGCTCAAGGCGACCAAGGAATTCAAGGTATTCAGGGTGAAACCGGAGCAGCTGGTGAGACTGGAGCCGCTGGACAAGATGGAATTGACGGAACAAATGGAAATGACGGAGCCCAAGGAGAGCAAGGAATTCAAGGTATCCAAGGTGAAAAAGGAGAAACTGGTGCAGCTGGACAAGATGGAACAAATGGAAATGACGGAGCTACTGGTGAAAAAGGTGAGAAAGGAAATACTGGAGAAGCAGGTGCTCAGGGTATTCAAGGTCTAAAAGGTGACGCAGGTGCCCAAGGAGAGCAAGGAATTCAAGGTATCCAAGGTGAAATCGGAGCTACTGGTGCAACTGGTGACCAAGGTATTCAAGGTCTAGCTGGAGCTGATGGACAAGAAGGAGCAACTGGTGCACTAGGAATACAAGGCATACAAGGAGAAAAAGGAGATACAGGAGCAGCTGGTGAAAAAGGAGATCCTGGAGCGCAAGGTGATAAAGGAGATGACGGTGAAGTTGGACCAGAAGGACCAATTGGTCTAACAGGAACACAAGGCGAAAAAGGAGATACTGGAGCCGCTGGACAAGATGGCGTTGACGGAACAAATGGAAATGACGGAGCAACTGGTGAAACTGGAGCTCAAGGAGAGCAAGGAATACAAGGTGTTACAGGGAACACTGGAGCAACTGGTGAAAAAGGAGATCCTGGAGCGCAAGGTGATAAAGGAGATGACGGTGAAGTTGGACCAGAAGGACCAATTGGTTTAACAGGAACACAAGGTGAAAAAGGAGACACAGGTAACACTGGACAAGACGGAGCAACCGGACTACAAGGAGTTCAGGGTGAAAAAGGAGAAACTGGAACAACTGGTGAGCAAGGCGAAAAAGGAGAGACTGGAGCCGCAGGTAGAGACGGAATTGATGGTGTTGACGGAGCAACTGGTGCAACTGGAGCACAAGGTGACCAAGGTATTCAAGGACAAACTGGTGCAACAGGAGAAAAAGGTGAAAAAGGAGATACTGGAGCAGCTGGACAAGATGGAATAAATGGAACTGACGGTGCTAAAGGTGATACTGGGGCTCAAGGACCAATTGGTTTAACAGGAGCAGCAGGTGAAACTGGAGCCGCAGGTCAAGATGGTTCTGATGGAGCTAAAGGTGATACTGGTGAGCAGGGAATTCAAGGTATTCAAGGGGTAACTGGTGCAACCGGAGATACTGGAGCCGCTGGACAAGATGGCGTTGACGGAACAAATGGAAATGACGGAGCAACTGGTGAAACTGGAGCTCAAGGTGAGCAAGGAATACAAGGTGTTACAGGTAACACTGGAGCAACAGGAGAAAAAGGAGATACAGGAGCAGCTGGACAAGATGGAATAAATGGAACTGACGGTGCTAAAGGTGATACTGGGGCTCAAGGACCAATTGGTTTAACAGGAGCAGCAGGTGAAAATGGAACTGAGGGCGCCCAAGGAGAGCAAGGAATACAAGGTTTCCAAGGCGAAAAAGGAGATACAGGAGCAGCAGGTCAAGATGGCGTTGACGGAACAAATGGAATTAATGGTGCAACCGGAGAACAAGGCATACAAGGAGAAACGGGTGCTCAGGGTGAGCAGGGAATCCAAGGTTTCCAAGGCGAAAAAGGAGATACAGGAGCAGCAGGTCAAGATGGAATAAATGGAAATGACGGAGCTAAAGGTGATACCGGGGCTCAAGGACCAATTGGATTAACAGGAGCAGCAGGTGAAAATGGAACTGAGGGCGCCCAAGGAGAGCAAGGAATTCAAGGTATCCAAGGTGAAATCGGAGCTACTGGTGCAACTGGTGAGCAAGGTATTCAAGGTCTAGCTGGAGCTGATGGACAAGACGGAGCAACTGGTCAAGACGGAATTGATGGTGTTGACGGAACAAATGGAACTGACGGTGCTAAAGGTGATACTGGGGCTCAAGGACCAATTGGTTTAACAGGAGCAGCAGGTGAAAATGGAACTGAGGGCGCCCAAGGAGAGCAAGGAATACAAGGTGTTACAGGGAACACTGGAGCTAAAGGAGATCCTGGTGCGCAAGGTGATAAAGGAGATGACGGTGAAGTTGGACCAGAAGGACCAATTGGTCTAACAGGAACACAAGGCGAAAAAGGAGATACTGGAGCCGCTGGACAAGATGGCGTTGACGGAACAAATGGAAATGACGGAGCAACTGGTGAAACTGGAGCTCAAGGTGAGCAGGGAATTCAAGGAGAGACTGGAGAGCAAGGTGAGAAAGGAAATACTGGAGAAGCAGGTGCTCAGGGTATTCAAGGTCTAAAAGGTGACGCAGGTGCCCAAGGAGAGCAAGGAATTCAAGGTCTAGCTGGAGCTGATGGACAAGACGGCGCAGATGGAAATGACGGAGCTACTGGTGAAACTGGAGCTCAAGGTGAGCAAGGAATACAAGGTGTTACAGGTAACACTGGAGCAACTGGCGAAAAAGGAGATACAGGAGCAGCAGGACAAGATGGAATAAATGGAACTGACGGTACTAAAGGTGATACTGGGGCTCAAGGACCAATTGGTTTAACAGGTGCAGCAGGTGAAAATGGAACTGAGGGCGCCCAAGGAGAGCAAGGAATTCAAGGTATCCAAGGTGAAAAAGGAGATACAGGAGCAGCAGGTCAAGATGGCGTTGACGGAACAAATGGAATTAATGGTGCAACCGGAGAACAAGGCATACAAGGAGAAACGGGTGCTCAGGGTGAGCAGGGAATCCAAGGTTTCCAAGGCGAAAAAGGAGATACAGGAGCAGCAGGTCAAGATGGAATAAATGGAAATGACGGAGCTAAAGGTGATACCGGGGCTCAAGGACCAATTGGATTAACAGGAGCAGCAGGTGAAAAAGGAAATGAGGGCGCCCAAGGAGAGCAAGGAATTCAAGGTCTAGCTGGAGCTGATGGACAAGACGGAGCAACTGGTGAAAAAGGAGAAACGGGTGCCGCAGGTCAAGATGGTGTTGACGGAACAAATGGAATTAATGGTGCAACCGGAGAACAAGGCATACAAGGAGAAACTGGTGCAACTGGTACAACTGGTGCACAAGGAGAAACGGGTGCTCAGGGAATCCAAGGTTTCCAAGGCGAAAAAGGAGATACAGGAGCAGCAGGTCAAGATGGTGTTGATGGAGCTAAAGGTGATACAGGTAACACTGGAGCACAAGGACCAGCAGGAGTCGATGGACAAGATGGAATAAATGGAACTGACGGAGCTAAAGGTGATACCGGGGCTCAAGGACCAATTGGTTTAACAGGAGCAGCAGGTGAAAATGGAACTGAGGGCGCCCAAGGAGAGCAAGGAATTCAAGGTATCCAAGGTGAAATCGGAGCTACTGGTGCAACTGGTGACCAAGGTATACAAGGAGATACTGGTGCCGCAGGTGAAAATGGAACTGATGGAGCCCAAGGAGATACAGGTGAAAAAGGTGAGACTGGTTCTAAAGGAGATACTGGAGCCGATGGACAAGATGGTGTAGACGGAACAAACGGTGTAGATGGACAAGACGGAGCAACTGGTGAAACTGGAGCCCAAGGACTAACTGGAGCAGCTGGACAAGATGGAGCTGACGGAGCAACAGGTGCTACTGGTGCAACTGGAGCTAAAGGAGATACCGGAGCAGCTGGACAGGACGGAATTGATGGTGTTGACGGAGCAACTGGTGCAACTGGAGCACAAGGTGACCAAGGTATTCAAGGTATTCAGGGTGAAACCGGAGCAGCTGGTGCTACTGGTAGCCAAGGAGAAAAAGGAGATACAGGAGCAGCAGGTGAAAATGGAACTGAGGGCGCCCAAGGAGAGCAAGGAATACAAGGGGTTACAGGTAACACTGGAGCAACTGGTGAAAAAGGAGATAAAGGTGATCAAGGTGAAATCGGAGCTACTGGTGCCACAGGTACCAATGGAACAGACGGAGCAACCGGACAACAAGGAATTCAGGGTGAGAAAGGAGAAACTGGAGCAGCAGGTACCAATGGAACAGACGGTGTAGATGGAAATGATGGAGCAACTGGTGAAACTGGAGCAGATGGAACAAACGGAAATGATGGCGCTACTGGTGAAACTGGAGCTACTGGTGACCAAGGGATACAAGGAGAGAAAGGTGATACAGGTAACACTGGAGCACAAGGACCAGCAGGAGTCGATGGACAAGATGGAATAAATGGAACTGACGGAGCTAAAGGTGATACCGGGGCTCAAGGACCAATTGGTTTAACAGGAGCAGCAGGTGAAACTGGAGCCGCAGGTCAAGATGGTTCTGATGGAGCTAAAGGTGATACTGGTGAGCAGGGAATTCAAGGTATTCAAGGAGAGACCGGTGCAACCGGAGATACTGGAGCCGCTGGACAAGATGGCGTTGACGGAACAAATGGAAATGACGGAGCAACTGGTGAAACTGGAGCTCAAGGTGAGCAAGGAATACAAGGTGTTACAGGTAACACTGGAGCAACTGGTGCACAAGGAATACAAGGCATACAAGGAGAAAAAGGAGATACAGGAGCAGCTGGTGAAAAAGGAGATCCTGGAGCGCAAGGTGATAAAGGAGATGACGGTGAAGTTGGACCAGAAGGACCAATTGGTCTAACAGGAACACAAGGCGAAAAAGGAGATACTGGAGCAAAAGGCGACCAAGGAATTCAAGGGGTAACTGGAACTACTGGAGCAAAAGGCGACCAAGGAATCCAAGGTATTCAAGGTGAGACTGGAGCCGCTGGTGCCAATGGAACAGACGGTGTAGATGGAACTGACGGAGCTACGGGTGAAACTGGTGCTCAAGGTATTCAAGGAGAGACTGGAGAGCAAGGCGAAAAAGGAGATACTGGTGCTGCAGGTACCAATGGAACAGACGGCGCAGATGGAAATGACGGAGCAACAGGAATTCAAGGTATTCAGGGTGAAACCGGAGCAGCTGGTGCTACTGGTAGCCAAGGAGAAAAAGGAGATACTGGAGCAGCAGGTCAAGATGGTGTTGATGGAGCTAAAGGTGATACTGGGGCTCAAGGACCAATTGGTTTAACAGGAGCAGCAGGTGAAAAAGGAACTGATGGTGCAACCGGAGAACAAGGTGAGCAAGGAAACAAAGGAGATACAGGTAATACTGGAGCAGCTGGACAGGACGGAATTGATGGTGTAGACGGAGCTACTGGTGAAACTGGAGCTCAAGGTATTCAAGGTGTTACTGGTGCAACCGGAGATAAAGGAGATACAGGTGAAAAAGGTGACACTGGAGCAACCGGAGATACTGGAGCCGCAGGTCAAGATGGAAATGACGGAGCAACTGGTGCAACTGGAGCCCAAGGTATTCAAGGTGAGACTGGTGCAACCGGAGCAGCTGGTGCTACTGGTAGCCAAGGAGAAAAAGGAGATACTGGGGCAACTGGTGACAAAGGTGAGACCGGAGCACAAGGAATTCAAGGTCTAGCTGGTGCTGATGGACAAGACGGAGCAGATGGAAATGACGGAGCTACTGGTGAAACTGGTGAGCAAGGCGAAAAAGGAGATACTGGAGCAAAAGGCGACCAAGGAATTCAAGGTATTCAAGGTGAGACTGGAGCCGCTGGACAAGATGGAATTGACGGAGCAACTGGTGCACAAGGCGACCAAGGAATTCAGGGTATCCAAGGAGAGACCGGAGAAACTGGTAACACTGGAGCTACTGGGGTAACTGGTGAGCAAGGAATACAAGGAGAGAAAGGTGAGCAGGGAATCCAAGGTTTTCAAGGCGAAAAAGGAGATACTGGAGCCGCAGGTCAAGATGGCGTTGACGGAACAAATGGAACTGACGGAGCTACTGGTGAAACTGGAGCACAAGGCGACCAAGGAATTCAAGGTATTCAGGGTGAAACCGGAGCAGCTGGAGCAGCAGGTCAAGATGGTGTTGATGGAGCTAAAGGTGAAACTGGAGCGCAAGGAGCTACAGGAACTCAAGGAGAGAAAGGTGATACAGGTAACACTGGAGCTAAAGGAGAAACTGGAGCACAAGGACCAGCAGGAGTCGATGGACAAGATGGTGCTACAGGAGCAAATGGTGCAAAAGGTGATAAGGGAGATCCTGGGGAAAGTGAAGCTGGTGGTGGATTTATTCGATCAATAAGGACTACTAATACAAGTACAACCTTATTACCAGATGATTTCACCCTGATTGTTAAAGGGGAAAGCAATACAATTTCATTTCCTACAAATGCCAGTACAGGGCAGATATACGTTATAAAAAATATGGGGGTTATCAAAGCAAATAATGGTAATAACAATGGTCATCATAAGAATAACAGGATGAACATAGCTATTACAGGTCTTGGTGGAGGAGGCTCAAATGAATTAATGGGCGATACCCACTGGTTCCAATATGATGGAAATGATTGGCATATTATTGGATCCTATTAATAGTATTCCAGAAATAATACTTAGGTGATAAATACAACTTAATTGAAAAATATGAAAATTGCATTAACAAATTATTAAACCAAGTTCAATATAATATGAACACAGTAAGACACATAGTTAGTTTACTCATCTTTGCAGGCGCATGCCATGCACATTGTCAAAATGCAGTCCACAACTATGGTAACCTCCAGATTCATGAGACTGCTATGGTGGGTTTTCATATAGATGTTATTAACGACGGAACCTTTGATCAGAACTTAGGATTGGTAGGGTTCTATAATGAAAATAATCCTATTACGGTTTCCGGGGCCTTTGCCCCTGTTTTTTATGATACGGAAGTGGCCATAACCGATGGCCTCTACCTACAGACGGCTGTGGGAGTGAACAACAATCTCAATTTTATCCTAGGGAATATGTATACCCCAAAAAATAGAAGTGATATTGCAGTTCGGTTTTCGGAGCAGGCCTTTTATGTGGGCGAAGGAAACAATACTAAAATTGACGGATACGCCTCCGCGATAAACAAGGCTACCTTTACCTTCCCTGTTGGGGATGATGACCGCCTACGGCCTTTGACCGTCACCTCGAGCGATATAATCTCCTTGTCCATATGTGCCTATTTTTATGAGAATCCGAATATTCCCTCCACAGTTACCCAAAAATTCGATACCGAAAAAAGGGACAAAAATGTTATGGGGGTCAGTACCAAGGAGTTTTGGAAATTGGAGGGAGACATGCCTGTAATGGCCTCTCTAAGCTGGGACGCATGGAGCGATATTAATGTATTAAGCGAACATCTAAGCGACCTAACCGTGGTAGGTTGGAGCAAAAAAGAAAAACAGTGGATAAATCTAGGGAATTCCGATTTTAAAGGGGAACTATCCAAGGGCTATATCAGTTCGGAAATCTTTATTCCTAACGATTATGAAGCCATCACCATTGGTGGCATAAATGATATGAACGAAACGCTGTCTACTGTGGAACTCGGCAATTATTATTTATCCCCGAACGGCGACGGAATAAATGACTACCTAGTTCTGGAAGGGATCAACAAATCTCCGAGAAACCTTTTACAAATCTTTAATCGATATGGTGTATTGGTCTATTATAAAGAAAATTATAACAATGAATTTGAAGGCCTTTCAAACCGGAAGATGGTTATCAATAGAAAATCGGGTCTAGATTCTGGAGTGTATTTTTATATCATCACCCTAAACGACCTTAAAATAAAACATCAAGGCTATCTGTACCTAGCACGGGCCAAGAAAAAATAAAAATTTTCTTGCCACTAATTATCCCCAAACCAATGCGCTCGGAGGTAATTTAGAGTAACCATTAACACACCGATGATCCACCTAGATCCCCATTTTGATAAAATTGGGTAACTTTACGCTATTAGCTGTAGTTGGCATCTAATTCTGCACTTGTAAGGCAATAAACATGACTTTGCATTGTTCTTAAGTTAGCTGGATTAACGAAATCTATCATGAAATTAATATCGCTCTATGCAACGAAGATCCTTTATTAAAAAAAGCGGTTATACCAGTTTGGCATTATCAATCTTGCCCGGTATTACCCTATCGCAAGACCCTGAATATAGCCTGGATGAATTGATGGGGAAAAAAGACATAGAACTGTTCGGGAAGGACATCAATCTAAAAAAGGCTGCGCATGACGCCTTCGTGGAAATGAAAAAAGCGGCTTATAGTGACGGCATCGATTTAAAAATTGTTTCCAGTTACAGGAGTTTCTATCGCCAAGATGCGATATGGGAACGCAAATACATACAAAACACTGAAAAAAGCGGCATGTCAAAATTGGCCGCTATAGAAAAGATCATAGAATACTCTACCATTCCAGGGACCAGCAGGCACCATTGGGGAACAGATGTAGACATTATTGATGGCTACCGAACAATTACCGGCAGTGTATTAGATCCCGACAAATTTGAAACAGGTGGACCATTTGAGCTTTTTAAGCAATGGATGGACGAAAATGCCAATACCTACGATTTTTATTTGGTGTATACCAATAACCCGAGGAGGAAGGGGTTTAAATACGAACCCTGGCATTACAGCTACGCTCCTATCTCCAAACCTATGTTAAAGGAATTTAGGAGAAAGAATATTTTTAAACAGATTATGCAGGAAGATATTATAGGCAAGGAAAACTTTACCGCTGGTTTTCTTAAGGGCTATATACAAAACAATATTTTAGATATTAATCCTGAATTATTGTAACCCATTTTTTTGTACATTGTTCTACTAACATTAGGTGGAGGTTGGGGAATTCTTCCCAGCAGAGTATATACATATTACTTCAATGAGAAGGGGCAATTGGAAAATCAGGATTTTTATTGGCTTGGCCATTGTGGCCTTTGCCTATGTACAACGCTGCACAAATAAGGAAGAAAATCCATATACTGGAAGGGTCCAGAATATCAATATGAGTACGGAGCAGGAAATTGCCATAGGCCTACAGAGCGCCCCGGAAATAGCACAGCAGTATGGCGGACTCTATCCTGATGAAAAACTTCAAGCCCTAGTAGACCAGATAGGCAACAAGTTGGTGAACAACAGCATTGCAAGAGAAACCCCTTACAACTATGAATTTCATTTATTGGCAGACACACAGACCATCAATGCCTTTGCACTTCCAGGCGGACAAGTGTTTGTAACCTATGCGCTCTTTTCCCAATTGAATGAGGCCCAATTGGCCGGGGTATTAGGACATGAGATCGGACATGTAATAGGCAGACATTCCGCTGAAAGAATAGCAGAGGGCAACTTCTGGAAAACAGTGTCCGTAGGGGCTACTGTAGGCGCGGATGCAGGTGATATAGTTGGCAGTATCGGACAGAACACCTTGTTGACAAATGGCAGGGAAGACGAATTGGAAAGCGATGATCTAGGCGTATTATTTATGCTTCGATCTGGTTATAACCCGCAGGAAATGATACGGGTAATGGAAATATTAAAGGCCGCCGCTGGACCAAACAGAGTACCCGAATTTCAAAGTACCCATCCCGACCCCGATAACAGAATCGAAAAAATTAAAGAGGCCATAAAGAAACACCAAAGTACCCCTTAACGTTAAAATAGCGTCTAAATCACTGAATTACAGGATATTTTAGTATCTTGCCATATCCCAATCTTTATACCTCAGCCAATTTAGCCCTTATAGCTTTGATTACTATTAATCTAAACAAGACTATATGGCAACACTATTACATTTTAAACACATTTACTTAGAAGCATTTGAAAATTGCAAACCGGAAATTGTCGTTTTTCTTTTAAAGATATATTCCGTTTTTTGTTTGGTAATGCTGTCTATGACACTTTATGCTTTTTTGTATAGGGTCTTTACTGGATTTGATTTTTAAAAAAAGTAAATCGGTCCTTCTCCTAGACCTGAACACTATGGTAGAAAACAATATTACAAACCTATCGAGTTTAGCTCGATAGGTTTTTGATTTTTAAATCAGGGGTCAACTATTTACTGAGGTAGGCATTGATCACTGCCAATGCCTCATTGGCATGGGAAAGTTCTGCATGCCTTTTTGGAGTGAAACCACTGTCACATCTTATGGTAAGATCTGCACCATTATCCAACAATAGCGATAAAATGTCAGCCTTATTGTAACGCGCGGCAAAAATTACTGGAGTTTTTCCCAAGGATTTTTCATTTACATCCTCCCCCAATTCTATTAATCGCTTTACAGTTTCGATATCCCCTTTTACAATTGCCTTGCAAAAAGAATTTAATACGCGAGCGTCTTTCATAAATAGGGCCTTTTCTGCCATATTATTGTCAATTAATTTTTCGGCACTAAAGCCAGAAGCCATGGATAAAAATCCAATGGCAACGATTAAAATTGTTTTTCTCATGATGAATAAGATTTAATTAATGAATTTTTGATTGTACTTAACAGACCCACTAATTCCTGTTTTGTTTCATGATTAGCTGTTAAATAACATAACTTTAACAGTATGGGCCTCCAGAGTTTTATTCTAATCATCCTTTAAATGGAATGAGAATTTTTTAAAATTCCTCTTGCAAATCTTAGCAATCCATAGGCAATAGTTTTATTTTTGACATCTACAACAATAACATTATGAACAAAAAAGTAATCCTCATGATTTTGGATGGCTGGGGAAAATCCCCTGACCCCAAAGTATCTGCAATAGAAAATGCCAATACTCCATTTATAGATTCCCTTTACACCCAATATGCCAATGCCAATTTATTGACTGACGGTATGAATGTAGGCTTGCCTGAAGGGCAGATGGGAAACAGTGAGGTAGGGCATATGAATTTAGGTGCCGGAAGAATTGTTTATCAGGATCTGGCAAAAATTAACCTTGCTATAGAACAGGACACTCTAAAGGACGAACCCACTTTAAAAGAGGCGCTATTACACGCCAAAACCAACAATAAACCAGTACATTTTTTAGGGTTGTTGAGCGATGGAGGTGTACATAGTCACACTTCCCATTTAAGGGGCCTTATAGATGCCTGCGAAAGCTACGATATTAAGAATAGCTTTATTCACGCATTTACTGACGGCAGGGACGTAGACCCTAAAAGCGGCATTGGATACTTAACTGATTTAAATGAATACTGCGCCGATAAAAATGCGAAATTAGCTAGTGTTATAGGGCGCTATTATGCCATGGACCGCGATAAAAGATGGGAGCGAGTAAAAATGGCTTACGATCTTTTAGTGAATGGGACAGGTACAAAGACACAGGACATAGAAGCATCCGTATTAAATAGTTATGAAGCAGGAATAACCGACGAATTCTTAAAACCCTTGTTGATTACCGATGAACATGAAGTTCCACTTTCTACCATAAAAAATGGAGACGTAGTCATATTTTTCAACTTTAGGACTGATCGAGGTCGGGAATTAACCCAAGTATTGAGTCAGGTAGACATGCACGAACACAATATGCACAAACTTGATCTTTACTATGTAACCATGACCAATTATGACGACTCCTATACCGGGGTAAAAGTAATATACGACAAGGACAACATTGAAGAGACTTTGGGAGAAACCTTGGCCAATGCCCATAAGACACAGATTCGTATCGCAGAAACCGAAAAATACCCACATGTTACCTTCTTTTTCAATGGCGGTAGGGAGATTCCTTTTGATGGCGAACGAAGAATTCTTTGTCCTTCGCCAAAAGTGGCCACCTACGATTTAAAACCGGAAATGAGCGCCTATGAAATACGGGACGCCATAATTCCAGAGTTGGAAAAGGGGGAGGTAGACTTTGTATGTCTAAATTTTGCTAATCCAGATATGGTAGGCCATACAGGAGACATGCAAGCGGCTATTAAGGCCTGTGAAACGGTGGATAGTTGTGCCAATTCGGTTATTTCAGCCGGACTAAAAAATGGGTACACCACTTTGGTAATTGCAGATCATGGAAATTGTGAAACCATGATGAACCCAGATGGCAGCCCCAATACCGCACATACTACCAACCCTGTTCCCTTAATTTTAGTGGACAAGGAATTAAAAAATATTAAGGATGGGGTACTGGGTGATATCGCACCTACCATCTTAACCCTATTAAATATACCCCAGCCAAAAGCCATGACAGGAAAAAGCTTGGTATAGATAGAAATTATTAGGGAAGTATAAAATCTAATAAGACGTATTCCCAGTTTTAAATGTATTGTTTTACCTTTGTAGACTATGATTATAACTAAAACACCAGAACAGATAGAATTAATGCGCGAAAGTGCATTAATCGTTAGCAAGACCTTAGGAATGCTGGCCAGCGAAGTGAAACCTGGAGTAACGACCTTGCAATTGGATAAATTGGCAGAAGCTTTTATTCGAGATCATGGGGGAGTACCAGGATTTCTTGGTTTATACGATTTTCCAAATTCACTGTGTATGAGTCCGAACGCACAGGTGGTTCATGGAATCCCGAACGATACTCCCTTACTAGAAGGGGATATTATATCGATCGATTGTGGAGTATTAAAAAATGATTTTTATGGAGATCATGCCTATACCTTTGCAGTGGGCGAAGTTTCCACGGAAGTGAAAAAACTATTGGAGGTAACGAAAGAATCACTTTATATAGGAATTAGAGAGTTTAAGGTCGGCAATCGTGTGGGCGATGTAGGATTTGCAATTCAAAAATTCACTGAAGACCACGGGTATGGTGTAGTACGGGAATTAGTTGGCCACGGTTTAGGTCGTAAAATGCACGAAGACCCAGAAATGCCCAATTATGGAAAACGCGGTAGGGGCAAGAAATTTATAGAGGGAATGGTGGTGGCCATAGAACCAATGACCAATTTGGGAACACGTCATATCAACCAATTAAATGACGGGTGGACCATATTGACCAAAGATGGTAAGCCAAGTGCCCATTTTGAGCACAATGTAGCCATTGTAAATGGCAAACCTGAAATACTATCTACCTTTGCCTATATATATGAAGCCTTAGGCATTACCAGTGATGAAGAGAATGAATTCCGGCAAAAGGAATTGGTACTATAACAAACACTAACCTCCCTTTTAATTAAAAAGGGGGGTTTTTAATTTTAAAACAGTTTATTGCGGATCATGCAAATCCGTTTACAGCTAATTAACGTATACCCTATATATCGGTGCACAACACAAATGCTCCACACCTTTTTATTAGCGCATCCAAATAGCAGTTATGGCATTGAAAAATATATTTAAACTAGTTCTTAACACCATCCCAAGGCCACTGCTTATAAAATTGAGCTATGTTGCCAGGCCTATATTAGCATTTACTATGCGAGGTGATCGTTACACTGACCCTATAGATGGTAAAACGTTTAAACAATTCCTTCCTTATGGTTATGAGCGTCCTCGGGAAAATGTACTGTCCCCCTCTACCTTATCTTTAGAGCGACATAGATTGTTGTGGTTATACCTACAAAACGAGACAAATTTCTTTAAAAAGCGACTTAAAGTTTTACATTTCGCTCCAGAACAAGCATTTTATAAACGCTTCGGGGCACTGGAAAATTTGGATTACACTACTACCGATTTAAATTCTCCCTTGGCCGACGTTACCGCGGACATTTGCGAGCTACCCTTCCAAGACAATACCTACGATGTAATATTCTGTAATCATGTGTTAGAGCATATCCCAGATGACACCAAAGCCATGCAAGAGCTGTTCCGAATCCTGAAACCCGGGGGTTGGGGTGTTTTTCAGATTCCACAGGATTTAAACAGGCCCAATACTTTTGAGGACAATAGTATAACCGATAAAAAGGAAAGAGCAAAAATATTCGGTCAATACGACCACGTTCGTATTTATGGTAGGGACTATTTTGAAAAACTCCGGAAAATTGGATTTAAGGTTACGGAAGTGGATTACACCAATACAAAATTATCTCCTGAAGAAGTAGACCGGTATCGCTTAGCCCCTGGAGAACTAATTCCCTTGGTGTCCAAATAGCTATTGTAGCAATATCATTTTAAATCCATCCGTCATATATTCCATTACGTTACCGGCATCATCCAGATATATAATATACCCCTCCAAAATTAAATTTGAATTTAGGATTTCTTGAGAGTGCCCCAAGTCCATCGCCATGAAAGCGGTAGCATAGGCATCCGCAGTGGCACAGTCATTAGCCACCACTGTTACGGCAAGAATATTGGAAGTTTTGGTAAATCCGGTTAAGGGATCTATGGTATGTACATATTTGGCTCCTGTTTCTGGGTCTATCTTAAATTTCCTGTAGTTACCAGAAGACGCCATTGCATTATCTTTCAGGTTAACGGTCCGTTTTGAGGTCCTTTCCCCATCCATTTGCGGATCATCTATAGCTACTACCCACCGTTTTTCCTTGA
This sequence comes from Arenibacter antarcticus, assembly GCF_041320605.1. NCBI lineage: Bacteria > Pseudomonadati > Bacteroidota > Flavobacteriia > Flavobacteriales > Flavobacteriaceae > Arenibacter > Arenibacter antarcticus. Next base: position 2,621,345 of record NZ_CP166679.1, on the reverse strand, counting down.
TCTTATTTTCACCTTTTGCCACAAGCTCTCCCCCTACTTCAATTAAGTAATCCCCAATTCCTTTAGCATCTAAGAAGACCCCAATTCGATCTACCGAGTATCCTTTGGCAATGGCATTAAAATCGAAATAGATATTGGGATCCGATTTTATTATTCTATTATCTGGGGTGATCTTTACTTTATTAAAACCAACATACTGCAAAAGACTATCCACGCGCCCTTTGTTCATCTCCAACTCCTTTCCGGGACCAAATCCCCATGCGTTGACCAAAATCCCCACAGTAGGGTCAAAATAGCCCTGAGTGGCATTGTATATCTCGTTAGATAACTGAAACACGTCCCTAAACATATGATCTACAACCACAGTAGAATCTCCTCGGTTTATTCTAGAGATATCGGAGTTAGGAATATAAGTGGACATAGACTGGTTAATGCCCTTAAAAATAGAATCTATCTCTGGTTGATAGTCTAATTCATTTTCCGACAAATAGATAATGCTATAGGAAGTACCTAACGCCTCACCTACATTGACATTCTTAATCCATTTGTCATTCTTTTCTCCACATCCGAAAACCAATGCGAAAAGCAAAAGGACTACTAATTGCGAGTAATTAAATCTTAACAAGTCCTTCATACTCCAATATATAATCTTCATTTAAATAAATAGGAAAGCTTCTATCCACTGCGTTATACAGCCCTACTCCTGCATAATAGGCTTCTGCTTCGTGTTTCTGCGCGTGATCTTTCATCTTTTGCATGAATTCCTCATCATACGCTTTAGGATCCAATGGATAGGGAACATTCCGCACTACAATAAAATGTAATTTCTTATCCTTTAAGCATACAAACTGTGGGTTCTTTTTAGGTTTGCTGTTGATCCCCATAAATTCGTAGCCTTGGGCCTCCAGTTCTTTCCCAACAATATTCATCGCTAGATTATGCAATTCCTGACTGGTTAATTCTTTGCTCATTCTTAAAATAGTAAAGTAAAAATATAATACAAAAAAAAATAGACCTGTCTTGTTTTGGAAACAGGACAGGTCTATTAAATAACTTAGATTAAAATCAACCTCGGTTTATCCACCAAAATCATCAAATCTAATATGCTCATCCGGGATACCAAAATCTTCACCCATTTTTTGTACCGCCTTGTTCATCAAAGGAGGTCCACAGAAATAAAGTTCAATATCTTCTGGAGATTCGTGATGATCTAGATAGTTTTCAATAACACAATTGTGTATAAATCCAACAAAACCGTCACCTGGCGCATCTATGTTTTCCTTTACTTTCCAGTTATCTTCTGGTAAAGGCTCAGAAAGTGCCAAGTAAAATTTAAAGTTCGGGAATTCTTTCTCTAAACTATAGAAATGGTCTAGATAGAACAACTCACGTTTAGACCTACCACCATACCAATAAGTAACCTTTCTGTTGGTTTTCAGGGTATTGAAGAGGTGATACAAATGCGAACGCATTGGGGCCATCCCGGCACCACCACCAACATATAACATCTCAGACTCCGACTCATTGATAAAGAATTCGCCGTAAGGTCCTGAAATAACACACTTATCGCCTTTCTTCAAATTAAAGATATAAGATGATGCAATTCCTGGGTTTACATCCATCCAACCGTTCTTAGCCCTATCCCATGGCGGGGTGGCAATACGAACGTTCAACATAATCTCTTTTCCTTCTGCAGGATAGGAGGCCATTGAATAGGCTCTTTCTACCGTTTCTGCGTTCTTCATCACTAAAGGCCACAGATTAAATTTATCCCATTCTGCCTGAAACTTATCTGGAGTGTCATGCTCTTCCGGATGCGCGGTAATATCCATCTCAGAAAATTTGATCTCACATTGAGGAATCTCAATCTGGATGTATCCTCCGGCCTTATAACCCATATCTTCCGGAATCTCTACTACAAATTCCTTAATAAACGAAGCCACGTTATAATTACGGACAACCACTGCATCCCATTTCTTAATTCCAAAGACCTCTTCAGGAATGGTAATCACCATATTCTGCTTTACCTTTACCTGACAAGACAAACGCATCCCCTCACTTAATTCCTTTCTAGAGAAATGTGGCGTTTCTGTAGGTAAGGCTTCCCCTCCTCCAGAAAGGACATGGCATTCACATTGAATACAGGTCCCACCTCCACCACAGGCCGAGGGTAGAAATATTTTCTGACTACTTAAAGTTGTCAATAAGGAATTTCCGGATCCCACTTCAATTTCTCTTTCTCCATTTATTGTAATGGTCACAGGTCCTGACGGGGAAAGTTTTTCTTTGGTGAACAGCAAAAGTGCCACCAACAATAACAACAGTATTAAAAACGCAATTACTGTTATCAGAATAGTTCCAAGTGTGCTTGTAGCTAATATCATCTCTAGTTGTTGTTTTTTATTGCGTTGTTAAAGGAAACGGTATTGTCTTTAGCCTCTTCCGAAATTTTATCTACATTCTCTTTTTGGACGGTAGTCTTTACCTCTTCTGCAGGAACTTCATCCCCACCGGTCAACATACCACCAAAGCTCATAAACCCAATAGCCATAAGACCTGTGATTATAAAGGTAATACCAAGCCCACGTAAAGGTGCCGGCACATTAGAATATCTAATTTTCTCTCTAATGGCAGCAATAGCCAAAATAGCAAGGAACCATCCTATTCCGGAACTTAGTCCATAATTAAAGGCCAATCCCAAGGTTTGGATATCCCTAGATTGCATAAACAAAGACCCTCCTAAGATGGCACAGTTCACTGCAATAAGGGGTAAAAATATCCCCAAAGAATTGTATAAGGCCGGGGAGAATTTCTCTACAACGATCTCTACCAATTGCACCATAGTCGCTATTGTAGCGATAAAGAGTATAAAGGAAAGAAATCCAAGGTTATAGTCTGCATACTCCGGTCCCAACCATGCCAATGCCCCATCCCTTAGGATGTACTGGTCCAATAACCAGTTTAAAGGAACCGTTACAGCCAAAACAAAGATTACTGCAGCTCCAAGACCTACCGCTGTTGCAACCCTTTTGGATACCGCAAGATAGGAACACATTCCCAAGAAGGTGGCAAATACCATATTATCTATAAATATGGATTTAAAAAATAACTCTACATGTTCTAACATAACATTCTATTATTTTGGTAACTACTAGTTTTCTTCTATTAAGGCTTTGTTTCTGGAACGTTGCACCCAAATAATGAGTCCAACCACAATCAACGCCATTGGTGACAACAACATAAATCCATTGTTCTCATACCCTATTGCATAAAGTCCGGTTTTGGTGATGGGATCCCCCAACACTTTATAGCCCAGCAAAGTCCCGGAGCCCAAAAGCTCTCTAAAGAATCCAATGATAATTAGAATAACGCCATATCCGGCGGCATTTCCAATTCCATCTAAGAAGGACCTCCAAGTTCCGTTAGCCAAAGCAAAAGCCTCAAAACGTCCCATGATTATACAGTTGGTAATGATAAGCCCCACGAAAACGGATAGGGTTTTACTCAGTTCGTAGGCAAACGCCTTTAACACCTGATCTACCATAATTACTAGGGCCGCCACAACGATTAATTGTACTATAATTCTAATCTTTGAGGGTATAATGTTACGCATAAGGGAAATAACAACGTTCCCCATTCCCATAACGAACAGTACCGAAATCGCCATCACAATCGAGGCCTTTAATTCGGCTGTAATTGCCAAGGCAGAACATATTCCCAAAACCTGAATAGTAATGGGGTTATTATCCGCTAGCGGATCTAATATTAGATTCGTATCTTTTTTTGAAAGTAGTGCCATAGTTTATTTTTTAGCTCTTATGGTTTCCAAGTAGGGTTTATATAGATTGACGGTTTGACGGATCATTGCCGAAACACCATCACCAGTAATAGTAGCACCGGCCAATGCATCAACAGCGTTATCGTCTTTCCTTTCATTGATTGGATCGTTGTTTCCTTTTGCAACGCTGATACCGACATACCTATTATTGTCTAGGATAGATTCTCCTGTAAAATCATCCATAAAATAACGTTGGTTGATGTTGGCGCCCAAACCTGGGGTCTCCCCCTTATGGTCAAAGAAAACTCCTTGAACTACCATATTATCATCTAAGGCCATAAAGCCCCAAACAGCATCCCAAAGACCTTTACCTCTCATTGGAATGATATAGTAGGTTTTCCCATCTTTCTCACCAACAAACAAAGGAAGTTTTCTCACATTTCCTGCCTTAGCTTCGGTTTCCTGCTTTTTAAGATCAATTAAATAAGCATTGTCATCCTTGGTGATCTTGTCGCCTTGAATAACCAATTGCTCCTTAATATATTTTTCAAATTCAGCGGCTACCTTATCGGTTGAGACAAAATTCACACTTCCTTCATCAACATTCTCATTAACCCCCATGGCATAGAGAATATTCTGCTGTTTCTCCAATCTTTGGTTTTCGCCAATCTTTTCACTTAACGATGATGCTATAAATGCCAAAAGCGACCCAACGATTACCACCATAATGGCAGCAAAAATAACCGTGTAACTATTCTTTTCTGTATTAATTGCCATGACTAAATTGTTTCTGCTTTTAATTCTTTTGCTTTACCTTCACTATCCGTAGGTAAAACCGTTGCGTTCTTAGCTCGCTTCAACCTTCTGTTTATATTTCCTTTAACCACATAATGATCAATTGTTGGCGCAAATACGTTCATCAACAAAATGGCTAAGAAAACGCCTTCTGGATATGCTGGGTTAAACACCCTAATCAAAACGGAGATAAATCCGATAAAAAATCCATAAATCCATTTCCCGCGATTGGTCTGCGACCCCGTTACCGGATCCGTGGCCATATACACAATACCGAAGGCCAATCCGCCGACGATTAAATGTTTCCAATATTCAAAACTCATCAATCCATAAAACGAACTGGTTTCCGTTATCCATCCTGCGGCCACGGTAGCGTTAAACATAATTCCCATAATTAAAGAACCTGCTACAGCACTGACCATAATCCTCCAACTGGCAATTTTACTGAATATCAGAAATAAACCACCTAATAGAATTAGCAAGGTAGAGGTCTCCCCTACCGAACCAGGTATAAAACCGAAAAACATATCCGAAACCGAGTATGATATTTCAGCCCCTTTCCCTTGGGCTAAAAATCCCAAAACTGTTTCTCCAGAAATAGCATCTGGACCACCAGCTCTTTCAACCGCTTGGTGCACCCAAACTTTATCACCACTCATCCATGTAGGATAGGCAAAGAACAAAAACGCTCTAATGGTAAGAGCCGGGTTTAGAATATTCATACCTGTACCACCAAATACCTCTTTTCCAATAACCACCCCAAAAACAACGGCTACTGCCAACATCCATAATGGAGTATCTATAGGAACAATCAACGGCACTAACATTCCTGTTACCAAGTACCCTTCTTCTACCTCATGTCCTTTTATAACGGCAAAAATGAATTCTACTGCGAGTCCAACCCCGTAAGAAATTATCACCAATGGCAGCACTGTCCAGGCTCCCATGATAAAATTCTCCCAAGTTATAAAGTTCCCGAACAGGGAAGCTTCCCTAATTACCCCATTTGCTGCATCTACAGCGGCATAATGCTGATAACCCGCGTTGAAGATTCCAAAGAACAATACGGGAACCAACGCCATAATCACCGTATTCATGGTCCGTTTTAAATCGTCCACCGCACGTATGTGCGAACCGGAATGGGTAGTTTCATTGGGCGAGTACAAAAAAGTATGTAACGCGTTAAACGCGGGGGCCATCTTTTTGCCCTTATACTTTTCCTTTAGTTTGTGTAAATTATTTTTTAAGCTCATCTTTATCCTATTTCTTTATATAATAAATCCAACCCTTCCCTAATAATCTGCTGGTGGGGCTGTTTAGAGACACAAATAAATTCAGTAAGTGAAAAATCTTCCGGAGCCACTTCGTAGAGACCTAATTGCTCCATCTCGTCAATATCTTTGATCATACAAGCTTTTAAAAGCTGTAACGGATAAATATCCATTGGAAATACCTCCTCATAAAAACCTGTAAGCACGAAGTTTCTATGCTCCCCATTCGTATTCGTATTTAAATCGTACTTCTTCTGAGGTTGCAACCACGAAAAGGTAAGGGATCTGGTAGAAGAAATTTTATCAAAAACCGGTTTATTCCAACCAAATAACTCATAATCGTCTCCTTCTGGGATTGCGGTCACGGTATTGTTATAATACCCTAAATGCCCCTCTGGCTTAGTTTTGACACCTGTAAGCACATCGCCATTTATAACCCTAAAATTTTCTGAATTCACGCCACTGGCATAAAGAAAGGTAGCAACCTCAGCCCCTATTTTAGTCGTATAATATTTAGGCGCCTTCACTGATGAACCCACCAAAGCAATAACTCGCTCAGCATTAAATTTGCCCGTAAGCAACAACTCCCCGATTATCACCAAATCGTGAGGAGCAAGGGTCCATACAACCTCGCCTTTATTAATAGGATCTATTTTATTGATCTGCGTCCCCACCAAACCTGCTGGATGCGGACCAGATACACTGTGTTTTTCAATTCCATCCATACCCGAGAAAAAGGACTCTCCGCTCTTAGCAATAGAAACATGCACCTTTCCAGGAGTCAATTTACTCAAAGCAGTCAATGCAGCCTGAATTTCTTTATCCTTACCTCTAAGGGAATAATTCAAATCTGCCGATAACGGGCTGGTTACATAGGCCGAAATAAAAATAGCCTTGGGCGTTTGCTGCGGATTCGCAATAACGTCATAAGGTCTTTGCTTGACAAAAGGCCAGCAACCCGACTTTAAAAGCAATGTTTTTATCTCCTCTGCCGAAGCATTACCCAATGAAATCACAGGATGCTCAATGCTTTCTTGGCTTTTATCGGCTAAAATTTTCAGCGACAATATTTTTCTTCTCGCACCTCTTACCACCTCTATTAATTCACCGCTAACTGGTGAGACAAAAAGCATATCCTCCATGTTTTTATTATAAAACAATGGTTCTCCTGCCTTTACCTCAGCACCCGGCTTAACTAACATCTTGGGAGTGATTCCGTGAAAATCCTGAAGATTGATTGCATAAACATTACTCAGTGCCGCTTTGGAAGTAGTCTTCTCCGCTTCGCCAATAAGTTTAATGTTCAAGCCTTTCTTTATTCGAATGTCTTTTGACATATTTAGTAGACCTTAAGTTATCAAAATTTCGTGCAAAATTAACACTAAATAGAAAGTTTTCATAATAAATACCTATAAATTTAGTGTTTCGACGTCACCCCTTATATCAGGGCGGCTTTTTGTTTACCTTTACCTGAAAAATCGGTCAGATGCGAAGTAGTATCAGCATTGCTTTCTTTATCATTCTCTCCCTTACTGGTGAAGCCCAAGTACAGGAGGAAATTAACCCTCCCAGCAATATTAAATCCATTATATTTAAAGGCAACACGGACGATCAATTCCCAGTAGTTACTTTGGGTGAACCCATTTTCCTGGAATTTGATGACCTATTTGCCAACGAACAGGATTACTACTACAAAATAGTACACTGCGATTACGACTGGACACCTTCGTCCCTATTAAAATCGCAGTATTTACAGGGAATGGACAATGAGCGGATCATGGATTACCAAAACAGCTATTCCACCCTTCAGGCCTATTCTAATTATAGACTAAGTATCCCCAATGAAAATACGAAGTTAAAGGTCAGTGGCAATTATGTTTTGGAAATTTATAATAATTATAATGAAATTCAGTTTTCTAGAAGATTTGTCGTTTATCAGGATCAGGTAAAAGTAGGTGGAGTTGTAAAACGCTCTAGGGATTTTAATTTTATCAACGAAAAACAAGTAGTCCACTTCAACATCAACACCACTAATTTCCCATTAACAAATCCAAACAGGGAAGTTAAAATAGCCATCATACAAAATTATCAATGGCCAACTGCCATAACCAACATAACCCCACAATTTATCCTTGGCAATGAACTGGTTTACAAATACGACAAGGAAACCAGTTTTTTTGGCGGCAACGAATACTTTAATTTCGACACCAAGGACCTAAGAGCTCCCAGCTCCTCTATATCAAGAATATCATTGACCGATCTTTACAACCACTACCTATTTACGGATTATTTTAGAGATGACAGACCTTACACTTTTTACCCAGACATTAATGGGGATTTCGTGATTAGGACCCTTCAAGGGGAGGATTCTTCTAGGGAAGCTGAATACACTTATGTGCATTTTACACTGCCGTATACGGAGAAAATAGGACTGAATGAGATCTATGTATATGGAAAATACAATAATTACGCCTTAAACGAAGACAACCAGATGACCTACAATGAGGAAACAGGCTATATGGAGGCAACCCTTAAAATAAAACAAGGCTTTTACAATTACAAATATGTAATGGTACAACAAGATGGTACCATAGACAAGAATGCAGTATCTGGAGATTTTCACTTCACCGAAAATAATTATTTAATTTTGGTGTATTATAGGAATTTCGGTGACCAGCACGATAGCATCATAGGCGTGGGGTCGGCAAACTCTAGAGATATCACCAACTAGACCCTAGAAAAAACCTCAAGATTCCGCTTAAACCTAAGCACACACTACCAAGTCTGAAATACTGTTTACAGCACCCGCCCTATTTCGATCCTTAATACCACTCCTGTGACCCACATCTTATGATGTTATAATTACACCGATTATTTGTTAATTAACTTTCAAATTTATTATATGTTAATTATCTTGCTGTTTTATAGCTATTTTCGAGATACCATTTACACACTTGACCATACCGCGATTTTATTTTGTATTTTTGCCGACTGATTGGCTTTAAAACGAAGAAAAAAAATGATGTGACAACCCTCCTTAAAATTACAAAAGAGCTATATCAATTTGATTTAAATTTAGACAAAGACACACTATAGTTTTGCCAACAATGCAAAGCTTAATTACAAATTAGTTTGAAGAAAATCCTATGATAACACAAGTAACCAAGGGCATTAAAATATCGGTAAACACTAGTTTTGAAGGAACCTTTTTCAAGAACTATAAGATGCACTTTGCCTTCGGGTATACTATTACGATAGAAAACCAAAGCAAAGCCCCAGTTCAACTTACTTCCCGTCACTGGCAAATTTACGATTCCTTAAACGATTTGGAAATTTTGGACGGTGAAGGCGTCATTGGAAAAAAACCAGTCATTAAACCTGGAGATTCACACACCTATAGCTCTGGTTGCTTACTAACTTCCACTATTGGTGCCATGAAGGGCCATTACAATATGGTAACCCTTACCAATTCCGAAAAGTTTAGGGTCTATATTCCAACCTTCAAATTTAGCGCACCTTTTGCACTGAACTAAGATCCAATTAGTTACACCTATTTCCCCTCTATACATGGCTTTGACCAAGTATAGGATCTTTTGCACCATACTTTTTGTTTTATCCCCTTAGACTTGTACTACCCAACTATCATATTGAAGCCCTTCAAGGTTTTATTATCGCAGATGCTTTTAGTACCTTTGTCTGGATTTTAATTTAATAAAACATATAATCATGGGTAAAGGTTTTTTTCAAGTCCCCACAGCATATAACGAACCTATAAAAGGTTACACACCCGGGTCTCCCGAGCGGGAAGAGGTATTAATACAATACAACAGCTACTTCACTAGCTCCATAGACGTCCCAATGTATATTGGAAACAAAGAAGTAAGAACTGGCAACACCAAGCCAATGTCTCCCCCACATGACCATAAGCATATTGTTGGTCATTACCACCTTGCAGAGAAGGAACATGTGTCCGACGCCATTTCGAACGCCTTGGAATCTAGGGAAAAATGGGCCAATTTACCTTGGGAACAACGTGCCGCTATTTTCTTAAAAGCTGCGGAATTAATCGCAGGACCGTATCGTGCCAAGATCAATGCAGCAACCATGATCGCCCAATCCAAGACCATACACCAAGCAGAAATTGATGCCGCCTGTGAATTTATAGACTTCCTTCGATTTAACGTGGAATATATGTCTCAGATCTATCAGGAGCAACCAGATTCCGCTGAAGGTATCTGGAACCGTGTAGAGTACAGACCTTTGGAAGGCTTTGTTTACGCCGTAACTCCATTCAACTTCACCGCCATTGCAGGAAATCTTCCCTCCAGTGCCGCCATGATGGGCAATGTTGTTCTATGGAAACCAAGTGACAGTCAAATATACTCAGCAAAGGTTATTGTTGACATTTTTAAAGAGGCAGGCCTCCCTGACGGCGTAATAAATGTAGTTTACGGCGATCCGGCTATGATCACAAAAATAGCCCTAGAAAGCCCTGACTTTGCAGGTATTCACTACACAGGATCTACACATGTATTTAAAGAACTTTGGAAACAGATAGGAAACAATATCCATAATTATAAGACGTATCCTAGGATAGTAGGCGAAACGGGGGGTAAGGATTTTATAATTGCGCATCCTACCGCAAACCCAAAACAGGTTTCCACTGCCATTGTAAGGGGAGCATTTGAATTTCAGGGTCAAAAATGTAGTGCCGCTTCCAGAGTATATCTTCCAAAATCTATTTCCAACGAAATATTGGAATTTGTAAAAGCAGATCTGGAATCCATTAACAAACCTGGTTCTCCAGAAAATATGGAGAATTTTGTAACGGCTGTTATCCACGAAGCATCTTTTGATAAATTGGCCAAGTATATAGATCAAGCCAAAAAAGACAAAAATGCAGAAATCTTCGCAGGTGGAAATTATGACAAAACCAAGGGATATTTTATTGAGCCTACGGTAATTGTCACTACAGATCCTAAGTACACCACTATGGAAACAGAACTTTTTGGTCCTGTAGTTACCATTTATGTGTATGAAGACAAGGACTGGTCCACGACCTTGAAATTAATAGATAGCACTTCGGAATACGCCCTTACAGGAGCCGTTATTTCTGGAGACCGTTATGCCATAGACGAAGCTACGAAAGCGCTACAAAACTGCGCCGGAAACTTCTATATCAATGACAAACCTACTGGCGCCGTTGTAGGGCAACAACCTTTTGGAGGAGCTAGGGCTTCGGGCACCAATGACAAAGCAGGCTCGGCCCAAAACTTATTGCGATGGGTATCCCCAAGATTGATTAAGGAAACTTTTGTAACCCCTGTGGATTATAGATATCCATTTTTAGGATAAATTAAATTACATTCTAGACAAAAGCCCGTATTGCCAATTGCAATACGGGCTTTTTATTTTTACAAAACAGCTCAAAACTGCCACATTCCGCTCCCTTAACGCAATATTACTGCAACTTTAACGTTACAATGCGAAGCCTATCCACAAGAAACTTTAAATCAATAGCATAATGAAAGCACCGACAAACAATAATAGAGCAAGCTTAGGAATGAATACTTGGAAAGTAAATTTCCCGAAACTACTTAAGGAATATGCCAAACGATGTAGAGAATCCTATTACTCCATGCAAAATCTTTAACCCTTAAATTTCACAGGCAGGTAAACCAATTTTTTGGTCTCAAAAAACTCCTCCTCAAAGAAATCCGACAGCGGATATACCTCTACGGTACGGTACTCTTTTAGCTCTTCCTCTAAATCGCCCCCTTTAAGATAAAGGATGCCATTTCTTCTGTCGTGAACTGAGTTCTTTTTTATCCTACCCTTTACCCAATGCACAAAAGTAGGCATGGCGGCTACAGCGCGACTGACAATAAAATCGAATTGCTGATCTATTTCCTCTACACGGGAATGGATGGCCGTAACATTAGTGATCCCCAAACCGTCTACCACCTCTTGTACCACCTTAATTTTCTTGCCAATAGCATCTACCAAGACAAATTGTGTCTCTGGAAAAATAATAGCTAGTGGAATCCCTGGAAATCCACCCCCAGTACCTACATCCAAAACGGTAGTCCCTGGAGCAAACTGCTGAAATTTAGCGATTCCTAACGAGTGCAATACATGACGAAGATACAACTCATCTATATCCCTTCTGGAAACGACATTAATCTTCATATTCCAATCTTGGTATAACTCTTGCAACATTATAAATTGTTCCTTTTGCAGATCCGTTAGATCGGGAAAGTATTTATAGATAATAGAAAGGTCCATATGTTTCATTAAATTATTGGCAAAAATAGCACTTTCACGGCCATTGGCTAAGTTTTAACTAGACGTATATTATAAAATAAGTGGCGTTTTGCCGTATATTTACAAAAAATTAAATCATGGACAATAAAACCATTAGATTTTCAAGAAAAGATTCAGCTCAGTTTTTTAAAATATTAAATAAAAGGGTCAACGATTATTTCAAGGAAAACAACTTAAAGAAAACAGGAAACTGGAAATTACACGTAAAGACAGCCATTATGTTTGCGCTGTTTTTAGCCCCCTATTTCCTCATATTAACCCTAGGCTTACCCAATTGGGCAAATTTACTCCTTACCATTGTTATGGGAATAGGTATGGCAGGCGTAGGCATGAATGTAATGCATGATGGTAACCACGGATCTTACTCCAATAAAAAATGGGTAAACAAAATTATGGGTGGCAGTATTTACATCCTCGCTGGGAATGTTTACAATTGGCAGGTGCAGCATAACGTACTTCACCACACCTACACCAATATACACGAACACGATGAAGATTTGGAAGCAGGAAGAATACTAAGGTTCTCCAAACATGCCAAATGGCATAAATTTCATAAATTCCAACATTTTTATTCTATACTCCTTTACGGTCTTTTAACCTTTAACTGGGCAATTACCACCGATTTCCAACAAATGTACCGTTACACTAAAAGAAAATTATCCTACGGTAAATTCCCAAGTCCAGCTTTAAACTGGAGCATGCTTGTGGTTACCAAACTTATTTACCTAACTATATGGATCGTTATTCCTATGGCATTCCTTAGCATTGCTTGGTGGAAAATTTTAATAGGATTCTTTATCATGCATTATGTTGCCGGAGTTATTTTAAGCGTTGTTTTTCAATTAGCACATGTGGTAGATGCTGCAGACACGCCCTTACCGGCAGAAGATGGCTCCATGAAAAACACTTGGGCCATTCACCAATTGTTCACCACCGTGAATTTCGGCACCAAAAACCGAATTGTAAACTGGTTCACTGGCGGACTTAATCATCAGGTGGAGCACCATATCTTCCCTAACATAAGCCATATTCATTACACAAATATTGCCAAAATTGTTAAAGAGACAGCAAATGAGTTTAATTTGCCATACCATGAATATAAAACTACGAGAAAAGCTATAATTTCGCACTTCAAACATTTGAAAAAGTTGGGCCAAAATCCAGAAGTACAATATCAGTAAACCTAATACAGAAATGAAGAACCACTTATCCGATAGGATTAACTCCATGTCCACTTCGGCCACTTTAGCTATGGCCGCAAAAGCAAGAGAATTAAAAAGCGAAGGCAAAGACATTATTGGCCTTAGCCTGGGAGAACCAGATTTCAACATTCCAGAATTCATTAAAGAGGCAGCGAAAGAAGCTATAGACCAGAACTACAGTAGCTACTCCCCGGTAGACGGGTACGTAGATCTGAAGCAAGCCGTAGCCAATAAGTTTAAAAGAGACAATGGCCTTACCTACGCGCTGAATCAGATAGTAGTATCTACAGGCGCTAAGCAATCTTTGGCCAACATTGCCATGGTAATGTTGAACCACGGTGACGAGGTTATTCTCCCAGCACCTTATTGGGTAAGTTATAGCGATATTGTAAAATTAGCGGAAGGAGTTCCTGTTGAAGTGCCAACGAGCATAGATACCGATTTTAAAATGACTCCTGAACAGTTAGAAAAAGCTATCACTCCAAAAACTAAAATGATGTGGTTTAGCTCCCCTTGTAATCCAAGTGGATCTGTATACAGTAAAGAGGAATTGGAAGGCTTGGCAGAAGTATTGCGCAAGCACCCGAATATTTTTGTGGTTTCTGACGAAATATATGAGCATATCAACTTTAGGGGAACCCACGTAAGTATTGCCAATATAGAAGGTATGTACGATCGTACGGTAACCGTAAACGGAGTATCTAAAGCGTTTGCCATGACTGGCTGGCGTATTGGATATATTGGCGGACCAGAGTGGATAGCAAAGGCCTGCAACAAATTTCAAGGACAAATTACCAGTGGTGCCAACTCAATTGCACAACGCGCCACTATTGCCGCTTTAAACGCCCCAGTATCATCTATAAAATTCATGATCGATGAATTTCACAAAAGACGTGACCTAGTTCTGGAACTGTTGGGCGAAATAAAAGGATTCAACTTAAACATACCAGAAGGCGCATTTTATGTATTCCCAGATATTTCCAGCTTCTTTGGGAAAACACTTAATGGGACCAAGATCAATACCGCCTCTGATTTCTCACTATACCTATTGGAAAAGGCCAATGTAGCCACCGTAACCGGCGAAGCCTTTGGAAATGACAATTGCATTAGAATTTCCTATGCAGCTTCCGAAAAGGAATTAAGGGAAGCAATAGCAAGGATAAAAGCGGTTTTATAAAACCTATCCAAAAGCAGAAAAAACAAAATGGACATCTAACCGATGTCCATTTTTTTATGTTTTAATAGTTTTATAGTATCCTTAGCAGATCTAATCCCTAACATCTATCGAATACCCCTACAGCTGACCTTAAACCTTTTTCCAAAAATAGGGAGTTATCAAAATCAGCACTGTAAAAAGTTCCAATCTTCCCAACAACATTAAGATCCCGCACCACCATTTCCCAAAAGCAGGTAAACTATTATAATTACTTAATGGATTTAGATCTCCAAAAGCAGGTCCCACATTTCCTAAGGAGGAAGCAGCACCACCTATAGCACTCACAAAATCGAGCCCAAGCGCTCCCAAGCCCAAAGAACCAATAATGAACAACAACATATAAAGGACAAAAAAGGCAATAACATTGTAGACTATATTTTCTTGAACGGTCTTATTGTTATAACGGACGGGAATAATAGCATTGATATGCATGGTGCGTTTAAATTCTAACAGCCCATTCTTAATGATCAGAATATGCCTCATCACTTTTATACCTCCTGAAGTAGACCCAGCAGATCCTCCTAAAAACATTAAGCCAAAGAATAAGATAGTCAAGAATGGGGTCCATGAAGTGAAATCTGCAGTAACGAATCCCGTGGTAGTTATTACCGATACTACCTGAAACAACGCATGTCTAAATACACTTTCAGCCTCCCCGAAAACCATCGGATCAATGTCCGAAACAATGACATTTGCCTTTAGGTAAATCACCAATGCAGCAATAAGGGCAAAACAAATCACGGAAATGGAGTAAAACTTAAACTCTTCGTCCTTAATAACTTTTTGGACCTTCCCCTTAAAGGCATAATAGCTCAACACAAAGTTGGTACCCGCCAGGAACATAAATAAAATAACTATATACTGTATCAACGGCTGGTCGTTCCAATACGCCATACTGGCATTTTTAGTAGAAAACCCACCTGTGGAAAGGGTTGCCATGGAATGATTAATCGCGTCAAAAAAGTTCATCCCTGCTAATTTCAACAAGAGGGTTTCGGCTAGGGTATACGTGACATAGATTAACCACAGCCTTTTAGCGGTATCTGTAATTCTAGGATGTAATTTATCTCCGCTTGGACCAGGTGCTTCCGCAGCAAACAATTGCATTCCCCCAATTCCTAAAAGCGGCAAAATTGCAATTGCCAATACTATGATCCCCATTCCACCTATCCAATGCGTTAGGCTTCTCCAAAAAAGAATTCCCTCTGGCAGAGCCTCAATATCATCTACTATGGACGCCCCAGTGGTAGTATAGCCCGACATAGTTTCAAAAAAAGCATTGGTCACACCAGGGATGGCATCGGAAAAAAGATAGGGCAACATTCCCGAAACCGACATTACGAGCCAACCAAAGGTAACTATGATATAGCCTTCGCGCCGCTTCACCTCTTTTTTATGTTCCCGGGTATAAAACATGGACAACACCCCAGTTAACATGGTAACGATTGCCGCAAGCGCTATATCCAAGGTTACACCATCATCGTAAATTCCACTAACTATGGCCGCTAAAATCATAAAACCACCATTGCACAGCAATAGAAGTCCCATAAGGTGAAAAATGATTTTCGAATTTAATCCCATGTTACAGGAAGAGCTTTTCTATTTTACGGATAGCACTTGGCAAACAACATACCACTACCCTATCACCTTCAGTGATCTTAAATCCGCCTAAGGCAATTATTCCTTTATCACCCCTAATGACCCCTCCAATGGTAGCTTCTTTTGGGAATTGAAGTTCTCTAATAAATTTACCATTAACTTCTGAGGTAGGTGTTACATTAAACTCCAAAATCTCTGCATTTAAATTATTTAATCTGGTCATCGCTACTACTTCCCCTTTCCGGACATGCCTGAAAATATGGTTAGCGGCAAGCAGTTTTTTATTGAGAAGTGTATCTATTCCAATAGAGTGCGATAATTGAAAATAGTCCATATTTTCTACCAGAGCAATGGTTTTCTTTACATTTTTAGATTTAGCGACCAAACAGGACATAATATTGGTTTCAGAATTTCCGGTCACTGCTACAAAGGCATCCATAGACTCCAAATTCTCCTCATCTAGAAGTTCAACATTTCTTCCATCCCCATTAATGATTAATGCATTGGGTAAATCGTCCGCTAAATCAAAGGCCCTTTCCTTGTTCTTTTCTATAAGTTTTACATTAAACTTATTATTACAAAGATCACGTGCAGTCTTAAAACCTACATTACTACCGCCAAGAATCATTACATTTTTTATTTGTTTTTTAACCTTCCCAGTAAGTTTGTAAAGATCATCCATTCCCTCCTTGTTGATCACAAAATAGACTTGATCCTTCTCTTTAAAAACGGTATCACCTCTTGGAACAATGGTAAATTGAGTCCCCATCCTTTGGATTGCAATGGGCATAAAATGAAGCTCAGGGAAGATCTTAGCAGCTTCTTGCACAGATTTACCCACAAAAGGTGCTGCCGCTGGAAGAGATACCCCAACCATTATCAACAAGCCTTCCTCAAACTCGTAAGTGTTATTAAATGCAGATTGATTTAACAATAATTGTATTTCCGTTGCCGCTAAGGCTTCGGGGGAAATAAGCTCATCTATACCTAATTCCGAAAAATTAATAAGTCCATTATTATTTATGAATTCTGCGTTGGAGATTCGAGCAATGGTACGTTTACAACCCAATTGCTTAGCCAACATGCACAAGGTTATATTAGTCGTCTCCGAGGAAGTTACCCCTATCATAAGATCGGAACGTTCCACATGAGCATCCCTCAATACGGAAATTGAAGTAGCATCACCCTTTAAAACCCTGATATCCAAATGACTATCTGCATAGGAAAGACTATCTTTATTACAATCTATTAGGGTGATATCCTGAGATTCGTAAGATAGCAATTTGGCCAAATGAAAACCTACTTCACCAGCACCTGCAATAATAATTTTCATTGGTTTATTAAATTAATTAACGACGATTCAAAGGTAGTCTAAATATCTGCCAACCTATAAAATTACGGTCCACCTATTACCCTTAAACTTACCGAATTATCCTTCCCCTTGCGTAAAAAACAAATTATTATTCAATCATAATCTTAACGTACATAGTAAGATGAATTTAATTTAATTACACTTAAAGCGTAGCAAAACTACATAATATTATCCGGCTGCCTTCCATATTCACCAACTTAAGGAAGACTTCGGAGGACGAATACAAAAAAAATTAAACCCATAACTTTCTCACGATATAGTATATTTACCAAAAATTTCACAATTATGAATAAGAAAGTTACCCCATACAAAGATTCCAATCTTGGAAAAAAGGAGCAGGTAACAAAGATGTTCGATACCATTTCAGGTAAGTACGACGACTTGAATAGAATTATCTCTTTTGGAATCGATATAAAGTGGCGGAAACGCGTGGTAGCCATCATCGGCAAAAAAAATCCTGAATCTATTTTAGATATCGCGACAGGCACTGGGGACCTAGCCATAAACATGGTAGAGACCGGGGCCAAAGAAATTATTGGATTGGACATTTCTCCAGGGATGTTGGAGGTAGGGCGTAAGAAAATTGCGGCGAAAAAAATGGGAAATACTATCAAAATGATAGTCGGAGATAGTGAAAATCTGCCTTTTGAAGACAATTCCTTTGATGCCATCACAGTAGCCTTTGGAGTTAGAAACTTTGATAATCTTGAAAAGGGCCTTTCCGAAATACATAGGGTCCTTAAACAAAACGGCACCTTTGTTATTTTGGAGACTTCCAACCCCACCAAAACACCTTACAAACAAGGCTATAAAATTTACACCAAATATATTTTACCCGCCATAGGAAGACTATTTTCTAAAGACCGAAGTGCCTATACTTATCTTTCAGAATCTGCATCTGTTTTCCCCCATGGAGAAGAGTTCAACAATATTTTGAAAAAAATTGGGTTTATAGATATAGAGAATAGACCCCAAACCTTTGGAGTAGCATCTATATACATTGCATCCAAATAATCAACAAGTGCAACCATAGGTCTTTTCTTTATCACAATCTCAAATAATAGATACGCAACTAATTGTGGATTTACAATAACCCTACATTGCTAAGCTGATGAAAAAAAATCTTATCCTAATTATAGGTTTTATGCTTATGGGCAACACAATGTCCGCACAATTTAATGAAAGTCCCGTTCTAAATTTAGAAAACGAGGATAAGCCCCTACTTAATTGGGGTTATTTCTTAGGCTTTAACCAATACGACTTCAAATTTAAATACCACGATAACGTAGATAATACGGATATTTTAGTTGACAAAACTTTTGGCTTTAATGTAGGATTAATTAGCGAACTGCGCATCAACAACCATTTAGACCTTCGTTTTGAACCAGGCCTGCATTACAATCAAAGAAATATGGGATTTCCTGGTTTGAACAATGAAAGGGATGCCATGAGGGAAGTAAAATCGACCTATATTAATTTCCCTTTACTTCTAAAAGTAAGTGCCAAGCGATTGGGGAACTGGAAACCATTTATTATTGGTGGGGCGTCTACTTCCTTAAACCTGGGCAGCAACGAACAAAGTTTGGACGATAATAGCAGTGGCAAGTTTCGGATGAAAAAAAACACCTATTATTATGAAATGGGTTTTGGGATCGATTTTTACTTGGAATATTTTAAGTTTTCCCCATCTATACGAGGGGTTTTTGCCATTAACGATGAACTGGTTCGTGACAAGGACCCCAACAGCCCTTGGACGGGTAATATTGATGCAATGATGACACGGGGACTATTTGTCAATTTCACGTTTGAATAAATCCATACCCGATCTTCTCACTTCGCTCAATAGGATTGCTGTAGCTGTTGCCACATTTAAACTATCGGTTGTTTTTTGCCCAAATTGGGGGATACTAATCCGCTTATCTACTATAGTTTCAATTTCCTTGGAAATTCCGTTAGCCTCGTTGCCCATAATCAGTACGCCAGACTTTGGTAAAGGCGAGCTATATACCACCTCACCATCCATAAAGGTACCGTAAACAGGGGATTTAGATTCCCTAACAACCGTCATAAGCTCTTTATATACAATATTCACTCGGCTGATAGACCCCATGGTTGCTTGGAGGGTTTTAGGATTATAACAATCCACCGTATTAGGAGAGCAGATCAGGTCCGATATACCAAACCAATCACACAATCTAATTATAGTACCTAAATTACCGGGATCGCGAACATCGTCCAACGCAATTACCCATCCAGAATAGTCTATTGCCTTGGTCTCTGGAAAATGGAAGACCCCCAACGCCTTGTTAGGCGTGGCCAATCCACTCATTTTCTTTAAGTCCACTTCACTTATCACTTCCACATCCCTTGGATTCCCCGCAAAAATAGAGGCATCTGTAACATACACTTTGTGACATATAAGGGAAGAAGCTAATAGTTCTGTAACTGTTTTAATCCCCTCCGCCACAAATAAGCGATTTTGGGATCGGTGTTTTTTTTGCTGTAAACTTTTTATAAATTTTATTTGGCTTTTAACAACCATACAAATAATGTATTTTTGACCTCCATGGGGACGCTATCGTGTATAAATAAAAACGTTACGAAAATAAGCTTATTATTGCTAGCAATTGCTATCACCTCGTGCAACGCATTAAAAAGAGTGGGCGACAATGAGCTACTGCTCACCAAAAACATGGTTTTTGCAGACAGTGTGAAGGTTTCCAACGAGGATGTCCATAGCCTAATTTTCCAAAAACCCAACAGTACTCTTTTGGGCTATCCACTGCGACTGAACCTATATAACCTTGCCAAGAAGGATCCAGATTCCTCTTATAGGGCATGGCTTCACAAAAAAGATAAACGAGAGCAACGACTTATAAATTTACTATCCAAAAAACAGGTAGCAAGGTTGGGCGAATCCTTTATAGTAAAGGGGTCCAGCGTTTGGCTTAAAAATATTGGGGAGCCCCCTGTGGTAATTGATACATTAAAGGCCAGAAGATCGCTTCAAAGATTAAGTGCATACTACAAAAGCAAGGGCTATTTCAACAACAACACCACCTACGTTTTAGACAGTAATAGACGCAAACAAAGGGCTGCTATTAATTATAGAGTAGCGCTAGGTAAGCCCTACAAGATAGACTCACTACAGAAAAGCATAAGCTCTCCTCAACTAGACTCCATTCACCAATTAAACCTAACGGACTCCTTTTTAAAGTCTGGAAATCAGATAATCCTTCAAGATTTAAATGACGAAAGGGAACGGTTGACCGAACTATTTAGAAATACAGGAGTCTACAATTTCCAGGAGAGCTCCATATCGTTTGACTTAATTGGCGACACCACCAAAATTGGGACCAATCAAAAATTGGACATCCTTTTAAACATAGAGGATTTAAAGAAAAGAACGGACAATGCCCTTACCACTTCGGAATACAACGTGCATTCCTTTAAAAAAATTAACATCTATACCGACTATAACTTTAACAATGGAAATGACAGTCTAAAATCTGTTGACTACAAGAATTTCACCATTTATTACAAAAACAAATTACGCTTTAAACCCAAGGCGATAACCGATGCGATTTTCCTAAAAAAGGATAGTATTTACCGAGAATTGGACCGAATTAGGACCTACCGTCAAATTAATAACCTCAACACCTTTAAATATCCCAATATTGAATTTGTAGAGGACAGTACCAAGTCTAAATTAACCACCAATATATACCTGACGCCTCGCCCAAAATATTCTTTGGGAACCGATTTTGATATAACGCATTCCAATATCCAATTCTTGGGCCTGGCTTTTAGCCCATCGTTACAGGCAAGAAATTTATTTAAAGGTGCAGAAAACTTAAGTATTTCAGGAAGAATTAATCTGGGAGCTTCAAAGGACCCAAGCATAGCTGACAATCGGTTTTTCAATATCCTAGAATTTGGAGGGGACATCAACCTAAATTTACCGCGAATTTGGATGCCCCTATTCAGCACATCCAAGCTGATTCCCAACTATATGCTCCCACAAACCAAAATATCCATGGGAACCAGTTTTCAACAAAACATTGGTCTGGACAAAGAAACTTTTAATGCCATATTGGGCTATAATTGGTCGCCTACAGATTTTAAAAAGAATACGATCGAACTACTAAATGTCCAGTTTGTACGGAACGTTAATCCCAATAGATTTTTCACGGTCTACCAAAACACTTACAATAAACTGGACAGGATAGCCAACAACTATCAAAACAATACCGCGCTATCTGAGTTTTATGAAATCCCTGGGGGAAGCACGGAGCCCAAACTAATTATTCCCGAGGGAACAACAGGTTTTACAAATGCCATTTTAGCTAGAGAGGTCCCCGTCACCACTTTTGATTATAACGAAATAAGCAGTATTGAGGAACGCAGGAAACGACTTTCAGAGAACAACCTGATCTTTACAAGCAATTATACCTACAACAAAAACAACAAAATAGGTCTCACCGACAACGATTTTTATCAATTCCGGTTTAAATTGGAAAGTGCGGGTAACCTCCTGTCTGGCGCTTCCAATATCATCAATTTTAATAAGAGCGATAACAATAGGAAATTGGTGTTTGGGGTACCCTACTCCCAATATATAAAAACAGAATTCGACTATATACAGCATTGGAGTTTTTCCAGAACTACGGTGCTGGCCTTTAGAAGTTTTTTCGGAATCGCCATACCTTATGGGAACTCGGACAACATCCCCTTTGCCAGAAGTTACTTTGCAGGAGGATCTAACGACAACCGCGCCTGGCTCCCTTATTCTTTGGGACCTGGGCGTACCCAGGACGTGAACGATTTTAACGAGGCAAACTTAAAAATAGCCTTAAATGTAGAATACCGTTTTCCCATTTTGGGGAATATTAAAGGCGCCCTATTTGCCGATGCAGGAAATATATGGAATGCACTGGATAATGTTAATGATGAGAAGGCCACTTTTAACAATTTTGGCTCCCTTGCCGATATAGCATTAGGCACCGGCTTAGGAATACGTTACGATTTTTCGTATTTCGTTTTCCGATTAGATATGGGCTTTAAAACCTACAATCCGGCCGAAGAAACCTCCAAAAGATGGTTCAGAGACTACAATTTAGCGAACGGGGTATTCAACATCGGTATAAATTATCCTTTTTAAGCCTGATAATTTTATTTACTTTTGTACCATATTTTTTAATCAATTACACAACATAAGATTATGGCACACAATATTAAACCAGGAGTTGCAACTGGCGATGACGTTCAGAAAATTTTTAATTACGCAAAGGAGAAAGGCTTTGCACTACCTGCTGTCAATGTTATTGGTTCTGACACAATAAACGGAGTTTTGGAAACGGCGGCAAGTCTTAACGCCCCAGTAATTATTCAATTCTCTAATGGTGGCGCTCAATTTAACGCGGGTAAAGCACTATCCAACGATAATCAACAAGCTGCTATTTTAGGAGCGGTTGCAGGTGCCAAGCACGTACATGAACTAGCAGAAGCCTATGGCGCTACCGTTATATTACACACAGACCACTGTGCCAAGAAATTATTGCCTTGGATAGACGGCCTTTTGGATGCCAGTGAAAAACATTTCGAAGAAACAGGAAAACCTTTGTACAGTTCGCATATGATTGACCTATCGGAAGAGCCGTTGGAAGAAAATATTGAGATCTGTAAAAAATATCTTGCCAGAATGAGCAAGATGGGAATGACCTTGGAGATAGAACTTGGTATTACTGGTGGAGAAGAAGATGGTGTTGACAATAGCGATGTGGACGACTCCAAATTATACACCCAACCAGAAGAGGTGGCATATGCCTATGAAGAGCTATTAAAAGTAAGCCCAAGATTTACCATTGCAGCTGCGTTTGGTAACGTACATGGAGTTTATAAGCCAGGAAATGTAAAATTGACGCCGAAAATTCTAAAAAATTCTCAGGAGTTTGTATCTAAAAAATACGGAGTGGGACACAACCATATCGATTTTGTATTCCATGGTGGATCAGGATCCTCAGTTGAAGAAATTCGCGAGGCAATTGGTTATGGAGTAATTAAAATGAATATAGACACCGATTTACAATATGCCTTTTTGGAAGGAATCAGGGACTATATCCAAGGTAAAAAAGAGTACCTACAAACGCAGATCGGAAACCCAGATGGATCGGATGAGCCTAACAAAAAGCATTATGACCCACGTGTATGGCTTAGAGAAGGCGAGAAAACTTTTGTTGCACGTTTAAAAAAGGCCTTCGAGGATCTTAATAACGTGAACACCCTATAATCGCCAACCCTAAATAGAAACATATGTCATCTTGGTTCAAAAGAAAGGAAAAAGGAATTCAGACCGCTACGGATCAGAAAAAGGATACCCCAAAAGGACTTTGGTACAAATCACCCACGGGAAAAATTGTGGAATCCGATGAATTGGCGAAAAACTTTTACGTTAGCCCAGAGGATGATTACCATGTGCGTATTGGCAGTAAGGAATATTTTGAAATTCTGTTCGACAACAACAAGTTTACCGAAATGGATGCCAAGCTTTCTTCTAAAGATCCCCTAAAATTTGAGGATACCAAAAAGTATGTAGATCGTTTGGAGGCCGCAGAGAAAAAAACAGGTTTAAAAGATGCTGTTCGGACTGCGGTTGGAAAATCACAGGGGAAAGACCTAGTGATTGCCTGTATGGACTTTAGTTTTATCGGCGGTTCTATGGGGAGTGTGGTAGGAGAAAAGATTGCTAGGGGAATAGATTATTCTATAAAAAAGAAAATTCCCTTTGTAATGATTTCTAAATCTGGTGGTGCCAGAATGATGGAGGCCGCTCTATCCCTAATGCAGCTGGCTAAAACATCAGCCAAATTAGCGCAACTTGCGGATGCCGGCATTCCTTACATTTCCCTCTGTACAGATCCAACTACTGGAGGAACAACCGCATCTTACGCCATGCTTGGGGATATTAATATCTCCGAACCAGGGGCCTTGATCGGTTTTGCAGGACCACGGGTAGTAAAAGAGGCAACCGGAAAAGAATTGCCGGTAGGATTCCAGACCGCTGAATTCCTTCAAGAGCACGGCTTTTTAGATTTTATCGTCCACAGAAGGGACCTTAAAAAGAAAATCAACCTCTATATCGATTTAATAGAAAACAATCCCGTAAGGAAATAACAACAATCTTACGCGAGGAATCTAAAAATTAGTTTATCTTTGCGCCCTGATTGAAAAACAATCATATACATAAAAATCATTAAACAAATATTGGAATGTATTTAAGCAAAGAAGTAAAAGCAGAGATTTTTAAGAAGCACAATGGTGATGTAAAGAACACAGGTTCTTCTGAAGGGCAAATAGCTCTATTCACTTACAGGATAAACCACTTAACTGAACACTTGAAGAATAATCGTAAAGATTTCAACACTGAGCGTTCTTTGGTAATGTTGGTTGGTAAGAGAAGATCTCTTTTAGATTATTTAATTAAGACCGATATTGTGAGATATCGTGAAATAATCAAAGAATTAGGAATTAGGAAATAAATTTAAAAAGGGGAATTGTTTAACTTTTCCCCTTTTTTTATACAGTACCAATACTATTTATCTACGTATTGTTTTATTACAAAGTCCCTTATTTTATTGGAGGGCAAAATAAAAAGCTTACACATAGTTTTTCATTGGTCAACAACAACTACAACACAACAACGTCGTCTTAAACAGACGAAAGACCATTGTTTAACAAACCTACCAATGGTGGGTTTAAAATCGTATTTATGATACCAAAAGTATTTAGGGAGGTCATAGACCTTGGTGACGGTAGGGAAATTTCTATCGAAACCGGAAAATTGGCAAAGCAGGCCCATGGTTCTGTTGTTGTACAGTCAGGAAAATGTATGTTATTATGTACAGTTGTTTCCAATTACAAACAAAGTGATGTGGATTTTCTTCCACTTACCGTGGATTACCGTGAAAAATTTGCGGCATCCGGACGTTACCCAGGCGGTTTCTTTAAAAGAGAAGCAAGACCTAGTGATGGCGAAGTATTGACCATGAGATTGGTAGACCGTGTTTTGCGTCCACTTTTCCCAAAGGATTATCATGCTGAAACTCAGGTAATGATCCAATTAATGTCACATGACGATGACGTTATGCCAGATGCAATGGCAGGTTTAGCCGCATCTGCAGCTATTCAATTATCAGATTTACCTTTCGAATGCCCTATTTCTGAAGCACGAGTTGCTAGAGTAAATGGCGAATTCGTAATCAATCCAACACGTACGCAATTAGCAGAATCTGACATCGATATGATGATTGGTGCTTCTGCCGATTCAGTAATGATGGTGGAAGGGGAAATGGATGAGATTTCTGAAGAAGAAATGGCTGAGGCCATTAAGTTTGCTCACGAAGCAATTAAAGTTCAATGTGCTGCTCAAGTAAAATTAGCAGAAGCATTTGGAAAAAAAGAAGTTCGTGAATACGACGCAGAAAGAACTGACGAAGATTTAGCGAAGAAGATCCATGAAATGGCCTATGACAAGGTATACGCCATAGCCAAAGCTGGTTCTTCCAAACAAGAAAGAACTGCTGCCTTTGACGCAATTAAGGAAGAAATTAAAGCTTCTTTTCCCGAAGAAGAATTAGCAGATTTAGGAGGAATGATCTCCAAGTATTACTACAAAGCAGAAAAAGCCGCAGTGAGGGACCTTACCCTAAACGAAGGCCTGCGTTTGGATGGTAGAAAAACAGATGAAATTAGACCGATCTGGTGTGAGGTAGATTACTTACCTTCTACACACGGTTCTGCAATCTTTACTCGTGGAGAAACCCAAGCCTTGGCAACGGTTACTTTAGGAACATCTAGAGATGCCAACCAAATAGATATGCCCTCGTTTGAAGGTGAAGAGCGGTTTTACCTACACTATAACTTCCCTCCTTTCTCTACAGGTGAAGCAAGACCAATTCGTGGAACATCTCGTAGAGAAGTAGGCCATGGTAATTTAGCACAACGCGCCTTAAAAGGAATGATTCCTGCAGACTGTCCTTATACCGTTCGTGTAGTAGCGGAAGTATTGGAATCTAACGGTTCTTCTTCTATGGCTACAGTTTGTTCAGGTACAATGGCACTAATGGACGCTGGTGTTCAATTGATAAAGCCAGTTTCTGGTATCGCCATGGGATTGATTTCTGATGCTGATTCTGGAAAATACGCAGTACTTTCTGATATTTTAGGTGATGAAGATCACTTAGGAGATATGGACTTTAAAGTCACAGGAACTGCTGATGGTATTACAGCTTGTCAAATGGACATTAAAGTAAAAGGTTTATCCTACGAAATTTTAGTGAATGCACTAAAACAAGCACGTACTGGCCGTTTACACATCTTAGAGAAGATCACCGAAACAATTGCCGCTCCAGCTGCTGATGTGAAGGCACATTCTCCAAAAATGGTTACTAGACGTATCCCTAATGAATTCATTGGTGCGTTAATTGGACCTGGTGGAAAAGTGATTCAGGAAATGCAAAAAGAAACTGGAACTACTATTGTAATCAATGAAGATCCAGTTACTGAAGAAGGAATCGTAGAAATTTTAGGAGTAGGACAAGAAGGTATTAATGCTGTTTTAGCAAAAATAGATTCTATTTTATTTAAGCCTGAAGTGGGTAGCATATACGAAGTAAAAGTTATCAAAATGTTAGATTTTGGTGCCGTGGTTGAATACGCAGATGCTCCTGGCAACGAAGTATTGCTTCACGTGTCAGAATTGGCATGGGAACGAACCGAAAATGTTTCCGATGTAGTTAACATGGGTGATGTATTCGATGTTAAATACTTTGGGGTAGATCCAAGGACTAGAAAGGAAAAGGTATCTAGAAAAGCTATTTTACCTAAACCAGAAGGTTTTGTGGAAAGACCACCGCGAGAAGATCGTGGTAGAAATGATAGGGGAAACGATAGAAATAGAGATAGAGATCGTAAACCAAGAAGAGACTAATTTTAAAATAGTCCCACTATTACAAGCCACGTTTTCCAAATATTTTGTGAAAACGTGGCTTTTTTTATTCAGTTTGACTAAAAATCAAAAATAAAGTCCTGCTATTGTAACATTTCTAACTTATATACGTATAACCTATTGCAGCTTATGCTTAATGCACATAATTTAGAAACGAAATATTTCGATGAGACAGCTTAAAATTACAAAACAGGTTACCAATAGGGAAACAGCTTCGTTGGACAAGTACCTACAAGAAATTGGAAAGGTAGACTTGATTACTGCAGACGAGGAAGTGGAACTGGCACAACGGATCAAGGCAGGGGATCAACTTGCTCTTGAAAAACTGACCAAGGCCAACTTACGATTTGTGGTATCTGTGGCAAAGCAATACCAAAACCAAGGATTAACCCTACCCGATTTAATTAACGAAGGTAACCTTGGCTTAATTAAGGCTGCCCAACGTTTTGATGAAACACGTGGATTTAAATTTATATCTTATGCCGTTTGGTGGATCCGTCAGTCCATCTTACAAGCGCTTGCAGAACAATCCCGTATTGTAAGGTTGCCATTGAACAAGATTGGCTCCATCAATAAAATCAACAAGACTTTTGCATTCTTAGAGCAAGCCCATGAAAGACAACCTTCAGCGGAAGAAATTGCCAAAGAATTGGATATGACCGTTGAGGATGTTAAGCAATCTCTTAAAAATTCAGGTCGCCATGTATCCATGGATGCTCCCTTAATAGACGGGGAAGATTCTAACCTATACGATGTATTGCGCAGTGGGGAGTCTCCAAATCCAGACAGGGAATTGTTGCATGAATCCTTAAGGACCGAAATAGAAAGAGCTTTGGAAACGTTAACCCCTAGGGAAGCCGATGTAATTCGATTATATTTTGGCCTTGCGGGACAACATTCCATGACTTTAGAAGAAATAGGGGAAACCTTTGACCTTACCAGGGAAAGGGTTCGTCAAATTAAGGAAAAAGCTATTAGAAGATTAAAACACACTTCTAGGAGTAAAATACTTAAGACGTATCTTGGGTAACCCAATCAATTTTAATTTTCACGCAAATGCATTTCCAAGTTGGAAATATGTAGTAAAAATCGTAAATTGTAAACATTAACAACAGTTATCATGACTGTTCGTTTTTTGATTGATGAATAAACTCCGGCTGATTACCGGAGTTTTTCCATTTATATAGTCAAGCAAAAACTGCATTAAGCCCAGTATTCATTGAGTTTTAAGGAATATCCTAAACAGTCACCACACTATTTACCACACTTTTTAGTTTAGAATGATGACAATGAATTAAAGATAAATAATACTATATAAGTAAACAAAAACAATCCAAAGCAGGAATAAAAAAACGGCATATAAGTTGGTCTTATCGTAATCCAAACTTAGGAAGAATTGTAAGGCAATTGGACCTCCACTGATCAACAAACAGTTATCACTCTTATAGGGAAATAAGTAAGGCAAATAGCTATCCTCTTCTGAATTCACTTAAACCTACAAAGGCGCTATGCCGTGAATACCCATTGCTGCAACTTTATCTATTAGATTTCACCCAATACAAACCAATACTATATTAACCCCCAAAGCAAAAATTATAGGTTTAAAAAATAAACAAGGATTTAGACGTACCTTTGTATCCATATTTTTCAATTAAAATACATGAATTTTAAGGAATTAGGGCTTAATAAACCGCTTTTAAGAGCAGTTGCCGAAAAGAATTATAACGCACCCACCCCTGTTCAGGAAATGACCATTCCGCTAGTTTTGGAAGGGAAAGACGTAATTGTATCTGCGCAGACAGGGACGGGCAAAACTGCTGCCTATGCCCTTCCCATCCTTCAACTGTTGTTCAACAGACAGGAAGCCTCTAAAAAAGGAAAGAAAATAAGGGCTTTAGTAATAAGTCCCACTAGGGAATTGGCCGTACAGATCCAAGAAAATTTTAAAGAGTACAGCCTATATACGGAGCTGACCTCTACAGTAGTTTATGGGGGCACCGCTATGGAGCCACAGATCGCTGAGCTAAAAAAAGGAGTGGATATCCTTGTCGCCACTCCAGGGAGGCTACTAGACCTCCACAAACAGGATGTCATAAATTTAGATTATGTAGAAACACTGGTCTTGGATGAGGCAGACCTAATGCTGGATATGGGTTTTATTGATGATGTTAAAAAGATAGAGCGACTCTGTCCCTCTGGAAAACAGACCCTGCTATTTTCCGCTACCATTCCGTATAAGGTGGTACAATTGACGAACAGCATTTTAAAGAATGCCTCGAAAGTTAATGTAACCCCTACATCCTTGGCGGCGGCCAGGGTATACCAGCTACTCTATTTTACCCCAAAGCCAAATAAAATAGAGCTTTGCCTACACCTCTTAAGAAACACCATAAAGGGCAATATCCTAATCTTTAGGAGAACCAAACACGGGGTGGATAAATTGGAAGAGACGCTCTTAAAAAATAATTATAAGGTAGAAAGTATTCATGGCGACAAATCGCAGGACGATAGACAGGATGCCTTAAGCAGGTTTAAGAACAAAGAGGCCAATATTCTAATAGCAACAGACGTTGCTGCAAGGGGAATAGACATTGACAATTTAGACAATGTATTAAATTTTGATCTTCCCAATATCCCTGAAACCTATGTGCACCGAATTGGTAGGACCGGGAGAGCAGGACAAAGTGGAACAGCATACTCATTGTGTTCCGCAGATGAAAAAGAATATGTGATTAGCATACAAAAGTTAATGCAAAAGCATATCGATGTTGTAGAGGACCATCCTTTCCCTCTGGACCCCAAAGCCAAACCAGAAGTACATAAAAGAAAGGGCAGCAAGCATAAAAAAGGCAGAAAATCCGAAGCTTCAAAAAAGAAAAAGAAACGTTGGTATTAATGCTGTTCTATAGAAATCTACGATACGTTATTTTGAAGGGTGACTAGCCATTTACGCCTTCAAAATAGCACAAACAGAGCTTTTCTCCAGAACCTATTAAAATTATTATCTTTATAAAATAAATTTTCAGACCTCTAAAATGGATTCAAAACTTATTGCTCCTTCCTTACTGGCAGCCGATTTCGCCAACTTACAGAGAGACATTGAAATGGTAAATAATAGCGATGCTGATTGGTTTCATATCGATATTATGGATGGTGTTTTTGTACCTAACATCTCCTTTGGCATGCCGGTATTAAAGGCAATAACCGCCCACGCCACTAAAACTATAGATGTACACCTAATGATTGTGGACCCAGACCGTTATATAAAGACATTTGCCAAGCTGGGAGCCAATAACCTAACGGTGCACTATGAAGCCTGCACCCATCTACACAGAACTTTAGAGGCTATAAAGGAAGAAGGCATGGCAGCTGGAGTGGCGATCAACCCACATACCAATATTAGCCTCTTGGAAGATACTATAAACGATATCGATCTGGTACTGATCATGAGTGTAAACCCTGGATTTGGGGGACAATCTTTTATAGAGAACACCTATGACAAGATTAAAGCTTTAAAGGAACTGATCAACCGGAAAGAGGCACATACCCTAATTGAAATCGATGGAGGGGTTACTTCCGAAAATGCCAAACAGCTCATTGACGCCGGTGCAGATGTTTTAGTTGCAGGGAGTTTTATTTTTAGCAGTGAGAACCCTGCCAAAACAATAAAAGAACTAAAAGAATTAGTAGGATAATGAAGGAATTTGATATTATAATTATCGGTGGTGGACCTATAGGTATCGCATGTGGACTGGAAGCCAAAAAAAAAGGGCTGTCTTATGCAATTCTAGAGAAGGGATGCATAGTAAACTCCCTTTACAACTATCCTTTGAATATGCAGTTTTTTTCTTCTTCGGAAAAGTTGGAAATAGACAACATTCCCTTTATCAGTATTGAGGCCAAACCTAAAAGAAATGAGGCCTTGGAATACTATCGCCGAATTGTTACCAGCAATCATTTAAACATTCAATTGTTTGAAACGGTAGAATCCGTTAAGAAAGTGGATGGTCATTTTCATATTTCCTCTTCAAAAAACAACTATCGCGCAGCCAATATCATTGTGGCTACTGGGTTTTATGACATCCCCAACAAAATGGGTGTACCGGGGGAAGATCTAGTAAAAGTATCCCATTATTACAAGGATCCCCACTATTATTCCAGTCAGAAAGTGGCAGTAATAGGCGCCAGTAACTCTTCCGTTGATGCAGCCTTGGAATGCTACCGCAAAGGAGCCGAGGTTACTTTAATTGTCCGTGGTCCAGAGATTGGAGAGCGTGTTAAATATTGGGTAAGACCCGATATTATCAACAGAATTAACGAAGGCAGCATAAAAGTATATTACAACAGTACCGTAAAAGAGATTAAAGAGGAGGAAATCCTTATACAGACACCTAAAGGAGCGGTAAGCATACAAAACGATTATGTACTGGCTCTTACCGGTTATAAGCCAAACTTCGGTTTTTTGGAAAAATTGAACATACACCTATCCGAAGACAAAAAAAGACTCCCACAATACGATCCAGAGACTATGGAAACTAATGTAAAAGGAATTTATTTGGCTGGGGTGATATGTGGTGGAATGGAAACCCACAAATGGTTTATAGAAAATTCTAGGATCCACGCTCCCATGATCATCGATCATATTGAAAAGAAAATAAGGGAACAAAAAACAACTACCGTAAGCTAATACCAACTCGGATTCTGTATTTTCTATTTTATTACCCCAAATCCCGATTCACTTCCACGCTATTGGGTTAAAAGTAAATCTGAAAGAATCAGCCATTCTTGTTTCCATTTAAGTCGTCCAAATTTATTCTAATGCAATAGCAAATATTGCGGCATCCTCGTAATTTTTTTTTATCTTATACTATATTCGAATCAGGACGATAATCATTGGGGGCTATATGAGGAATTGGTTAATTTTTACACTATTTATGACGTTTATTTCAATAAATGCCCAGCACACTACCCCTGAAATTATAAAAAATGAGGTAGCTGAGGCACTTTCTTATTATCCGGAACTAGATGCAATCCCCATTTCCGTAAAATTCAAAAAAAATATTAAAAAATCCACTATGATGGCCCAACCCAAGTTTTGGAGTCTTTTTGGATCTAGAAAGAACAGAAAATATGTTATCCTGATAAGTGAAAAAATTAAAATTTCCGGAAAAGAGTTTTACACCAAATCGATCTCCAATGACATTATGATCGGATGGCTTGGACACGAATTGGGACATATAATGGATTATAAGGATCGGAGCGGTTTAAACCTATTTTGGTTCGGAATTAAATATTATCTATCCGGTTCCTATATAAAAGAGGCAGAGCGTGCCGCAGATATAAATGCCGTATCCCATGGTATGGGAAGCTATATCCTAGATACCAAAAACTTTATATTGGACCATGCAGATATTCAGCAAGATTACAAAGATCGCATCAAAAAATATTATCTATCCCCCGAGGAAATTATGGTATTAGTGGAGGAAATGGAAAGTAAATAAATTAGTATTCCAGTAGTACCAAATACGGAAAATACGCATTGTATAACACAACAATCTTGAGGTTGCCTATGATATCTTTTTCTGTGCAAAATGCTCCCATTCCTGAAACTTACCCTCATCCATTACCCGTTCCATCTTAACTTGCCCACCTTTATTTTTATTGTAGGCTGACCAATCGTGGAAGATAGATATGGGTACAAGGGTTGCTTTCACTCCCTTTAATGCCTTTGACCGAGCTACCTTGTAGTTCTTATTGGCACTTTTTAAGTAACTGTCCAGACAATCCACTATTTCCCCCTCAGCTGCGCTTCCATCCGTTCCCAAATACCAGCAGTGGTAAAACTCTCCTTCAATTTTTTTAGCGCAGATTGTATATTCTGGTATTTTAATGGAGAACTGGTCCTCCAAATGATTTACGGCATCGTCCATTTTATTGACCGATAATTGGGATCCCACTACGTTGAGGAAAAATTTGGTGCGCCCAGTGATCTTGATCTCTGCCCGCTCTACGTCCGTAAATTCTATCGTATCCCCTATTATGTAGCGCCAGGCACCAGAGACCGTACTGATAATCAACACATAATCTTGATGCAATTTTACTTCCGATAAAGGGACAGAAGGGGCATCTTTTACTAAGGCGCCATTTTGGTCGATATACTCCGGTTTAAAAGGGACAAATTCGAAATAAATGCCACCATTGGTCACTAATTGCATGGCATTGGTTTCCGGTCTCGCCTGAAATGCGATAAACCCTTCCGAGGCCAAATAAGTATCTATGACGGTAATAGGTTTGCCTAACAATGCATTAAAGCTCCTTTTATAAGGCGAAAATGCTACTCCGCCAGAGGTGTAAACTTGCAGATTAGGCCAAAGGTCATGAATGTTTTTAAGGTTGTGCCGTTCAATTACCTGCTTCAACATAAGTTCCATCCATGAAGGGATGCCGCTTAGTGCTCCGATATCCCATTCGGTGGCTTTTTCTACAATCCGATCTATCCTTTCATCCCAATCGTCTATTTCTGAAATCTCTTCTCCCGGCTTGTAATATCCCCTAAACCAAGCGGGAATTTTACTGGCACTTATTCCGCTAATCTCACCTTCCATATGTTCATCTACATTATCCAAGGCAGTAGAACTGCCCAACATCATAATATCTTTTTCGAAGAAATCTGCAGGTAGGTCAAAATTACTCAAGGCATACACTTGCTCCAACCCCGCTTCCTGTATGGCTTTTATCATCTGGTTGGTGACTGGGATTCGTTTACTGGTCTTCCCAGTAGTACCAGAACTCAGCGCAAAATAATCTGGATTACCAGGCCAACTAACATCATTGCTCCCTTCATGGATCTTACTCCACCACTCGGCATCCATCTTATCATAATCAAAATAAGGAATTCTTTCGGAAAAGGTTTTTTCCAATTCGGAGGACTCCAAAATTTCAGTAAAATTATAATGCATACCAAAAGCAGTGTTCTTGGCTTTTTCCAAAAGCATCTGCAACACCTCCTTTTGAGAATCTACTGGATTTTTATCGCTCACCAATTGCCCCCTCAAATCCAAGAACCCTTTAACTATACTTCCTACTATTGGCATTTTTTTTCTATAAAAATACAAGACCGCACTATTTAAATTGAATGCAGACCATAATTATATTGATGCAAATAAAAACTAAGGAACACTAGAAGTATCTATAACGTTTTGACCCATTTTACCTCGATTGCAATTTTCTGGGTTTCGTTACCCTATCCATGGCCTACTCCTACCATAGCACCGGTATTCTAAGTTGTAATTCCTAAGTTTATTGGTAGCCAAGTCATTCCTTGATCACTTAACCCGATTGGGATAATTGGTGATAATTCCATCTACCCCCATTCTCGCCATTCTTTTAATTTGCAGATACCCATTTACGGTATAAGGATAAATTTTAAAGCCTTCCTCATGGAGGATTCTAACGTTCTTCTTGGTCAGCTTCTTATAGTTAGGGATAATGACCATCGCCTTAAGTTCATGACCAATAGGGATAGCGTCTAAGGGGTCTTTCTGGATCAGCACTGCAATGGGGATTTTTCCATTCAACTCCCGTATTCTTTTTAATTCGTCCCATTTATAACTTGAAATTAAAAAATCCTTCAGCTCCCAATTCCCTTTATTAATATAATGATTGATTATTTCATTTACGGATTCGGCTGTGTGGGCACCCTTAAGTTCTATATTGAGCATGGTTTCGCCCTTCATCAAGTCCAACACTTCTTTTAGGGTTGGAATCTTAGTGTTTCGTGCAAGCGTTAATGCCTTCACTGCTTTAAGATCTAGCTCCTCAATATTCCCTGGTTGCCCTGTAAGTCGTTTTAAACTGGAATCGTGAAAAACCACAATTTCCCCATCTCTTGTTTTAAATACATCAATTTCCAACATATCTACCCCCAGGTCCATCGCTGTTTGGATAGATTCCAAGGTATTTTCAGTGGCATGCCCCATTGCCCCTCTATGCCCTATTACCAATGGTTTGTTTAATTGCTTACATCCACTAAATACTATAAGCATCAAAAAAACACCTGACAATTTCCTTTTCACCTGTTTTAACTTTAGGTATTTTAGTAATTGAAGTAAAAAGGTATGTCAAATTTTTATTACCACAAGGATAAATCCCATATCTTAGGGATATTTTTAATTGACATACATACTAGACCATCATCAAATTTTAGTTTCGAAATGAACCACTTCACATCCCTAATGCCTAAAAGATTTCTTTTTGTTATATCTTTTTTTCTAACTGTTGGTCTATCTGCCCAGGAATCGAACTTGGACAGTATTTTATACGACTTCAATAACAAACCTCAGCGAGTGTTGGTTGCTGCCCACAGGGCCACTAATGAACATTTTCCGGAAAACTCTTTAGCAGCCATAGAAGAGAGTATTCGCATTGGCGTGGATATTGTTGAATTGGATATAAGGCAAAGTAAGGACGGAGAGCTGGTAATAATGCACGACCGCACCTTGGACAGGACCACCAACAGCAGCGGGAAAGTTGAAGATTACACCCTGAAGGAATTAAAAGGATTTCAACTTATTATTCGGGATAGTATCACCGAGGAGCGTATCCCTACTTTTGAAGAAGTGCTTAAATTAACCAAGGGAAAGATTCTTATTGATATCGATTTTAAATTGGAGGATATGCCCTCTATTGAGAAGACCTATGCCCTTATTCAAAAATACGGGATGGAAAATCAGATTCTATTTTTTCTATACGACTATCAGGAAACGCCCACATTACAACAATTGGATAGCAACATCCGGATTATGCCAAGGGCCTATTCCAAGAAAGAGGTTAGGGCCATTTTAAAAATGGACCATATTGATATTATACATGTAGATGAAAGCTACTATAAAGACCGTACCATGCGCCGAATCACCAACTCTGGGGCAAGGATTTGGATCAATGCCCTAGGTAAATATGATGAAATGGAACGTTTAGAAAAAGATTCCGGATTTAATACCTTGTTGCGCAAGAAGCACGTTAATGTAATTCAGACTGATCTACCGGAAGCCCTTTTAAAGTACCTAAGGGCACATAATCTTCACCGATAAGCTAATAAAAGAGAATCCTCTTAAATTTGTTAATAGAGATGGGAAAGCCCTATGGTTTTATTCTTTTCTCCCTATTTTTTGCTGCGCGAAAAATCGACTGTAAATCACCATTGCCGAATAAACCGCTAAAACTCCTCCTATAATAAACAAGAGCGAGCTGTACTCATCATATAAATCACTATATCCTTCTATAACTTGGCCCCTTAAAAAGTATAACACTCCCAAGACCAGTAAAAATAAGGCATTTGCCCCTCCTGCTATTGCTAAAGTTTTGTCCCAGCCCATAACATTAGCTTTTTTAAATTTCAAAAATAACTGTAAAACACCCCACCATAATATCCAAGAAACCACCTGAAAGCTATTGAGAGTCCTAAAATAATTGACCACCGTGACAATAGGACCAAATAAAGGGCTCAGTCCTTCATTTAAAGGCCTGTCTCTGTACATTAGCACCTTTAGCTTGCTCTGATCCCTTTCCCTTAAAATTTGGAGTATGGCGCTCTCTTTATGATCTGGGTCCATCCCTGACCAATTGGGAATGGTAAAGGCATTCCAAATAGCACAAACCCTCCCGTAACCGTGGTAGTCTAGCCCACCCACCATAATCAAACCATTTTCTTCACAGTATTTTTTAAGTTCCCTAAATTGTGATCGATCGTAGTACAACTCCTTGCCAACATTTTCAATTTCAAAACCATCTACTCCCAAAGCCTTATAAAATTCCTTTTCTTTTCCCTTGCCATCAAACCAATGATTTACAATAACAGCTCCGCCATATTTGTGGGTTAACTTAACGATACTGGAATCTGG
Organism: Arenibacter antarcticus; assembly: GCF_041320605.1. NCBI lineage: Bacteria > Pseudomonadati > Bacteroidota > Flavobacteriia > Flavobacteriales > Flavobacteriaceae > Arenibacter > Arenibacter antarcticus. The sequence goes on along the minus strand of NZ_CP166679.1, from coordinate 2,583,883 downwards.
TTTATCTTTGGTAACGAAACTTCCGTCCAACCCCAGAAGACTCATGTGGTTAGAGCCCGAATGTTCTTGTCCTACAAGGACCAAAGGCTTTAGAGGAAATTTATTATTCCGCTGTTGCTCAGAAAATTCCAACGTTTTTTTATGATTGGCATGATCGGTAATAAAAAAGGCATCGAACCCATTTCTTTTATGCCATTTCCACATATTTTTTTGGGAGGTAAGTCCATCATGACTGTATTCCGTATGTGTATGGGTGGTCACTAAAATATCATTTTGGGAATTATTGACTATCGTATTATTGGGTAATGGGATAAACAGAAGTATTACAAAAATGCCAAATCCGATTCCGACCAATAACGGAAGGTTCCCCAATATTCTTAAAAGCTTCTTTCTTCTTAGCAGAATAGATTGAAGGGGTTTAAGCTGCATCAACCCATAAACCAAATAGAGGACCAAAATCCACATAACAGCAATTGGCAGCTCCTGAAGTGGATTAATAGCTCTATTAAAATAGAGTAAAGGCCCCAAAAATGGCTCGAACACAATTCTCCAAAAATGTATATGGATACCGTATTCGGCTAGGGGCTGTACTGTTAGGGCATCAATAATAGCTATTTGGTACGGAAAAAACAGGACAATGACAAAAAGGGCAAAAGGAGGGATAACCCCCATAAACGCCCTTGTCCATCTCTTGTTCTCCATGTTCCAAATTTATTCTTGCAATTTGGCCTTTCTTTTGTTGAGCAGCACAAATATTGAAGAGACAGCATTAATTATGGCTGTAGATGCCGCTGCCTTTATTATAGGATTCATATTGCTGTATTATAGTTGGTGCTTTGTTTAAACTGTCCAATATACTCCTTAATTAGATTTCGTTGATCCTCATTAAATCTCTGAAGAGGTTCAGCTACATAATCCTGACAAATGTTCATTGCAGACAAGGCAGATTTGGTACCCTTGATATGTCGAGATGAATGTTTACCCACTTCATAGATCGTGTTATGGATCATAATGACCTCTTGCCGTAAAGCTTTTACTCTATCAAAATCCCTTTCCTGCATAGCTTCATAAAGATCTACAAATAATTTCGGAAAGAAATTTGCTCCTCCTGCAACGGCACCATGTCCTCCGTTCATTATAGTTTCGGGTAAGAATAATTCGGTCCCCGTAATAACGGAAAACAAAGGGTCGTTTTTAAATTCCTCGATCAACATATAGAGAAATGAAAGGTCACCAGAACTATCCTTTATCCCTATTGCACCCAGTTCCTTTCCCCTCTTTACTATTTTCATGGACATGCTCAATTTTGTACAACTGGGCATATTGTATAAAAGAAATGGCAACGGCAAAAGGGGCACCAAATTTTCTAGGTAATCAATCATTTCTTGTTGGGATATGGGAAGGTAATAGGGCGGCGCTACTACCAGGGCATCGGCCCCCTCTTTCTTTGCATGGGTGGCTATTTCTAGCGCACCTTTAAAGGAAGTATCGGTGATCCCTACAAGAACGGGCACCTTACCGCCCACTATTTTACAGGTCTCTGTGATCAACTGTTTTCGGGTTTCATAGCTTAAACTGGGTCCCTCTCCCGAGGTCCCGAGCAAAAAAATACCGTGTACACCACCCTCTAATAAATGATGTATCAATTTCTGTAATCCGTTAAGATCCAATTCTAAATTCTCCGACAACGGGGTAATCATTGGAGGAATAATTCCTTTTATAGGTAAATTCATTTGCTTGTTTTTTAAAAGACCTCCGTTTCTTAGTTAAATTTGATAAAAGTCTGCACAGCAGGGGCAGCTGATAGTGCCTTTCAAAAATCTATTTTCAAAACAATTAAGTCTTTAACAAAATAAAATCAATTTCACTCCCTACACCACTACAATATTGTTTTAATTACATTATATTTTACCTTTTATTTTAAAATAATTAATTATATTGGTAAAAAATTGTCAATATATATAAATATGGAGTTTATTTTTGAGAAGATCTATGTCCCTACAAAGCATTCATTTATTTCTAGAAAATTGCCCTTGGCATCTAATGCCAGAATTCATTCTCATAGGAATTTTGAATTAAATTTTATAACCTCAGGATCGGGTAGAAGAATTGTAGGAGACAATATTTCTGGAT